>DZBA01000014.1:12244-21592 GCA_022729775.1 Anaerolinea thermophila
TCATTTTTTCCTCCGGGTGAAAGTGTGCAGGTTAAGTGAAATATTGATGAACCCATGGAGTTTCCTCAGGGTCTATTTTAGATATTTTATCAGCAAGTACGCCAAGTAGCAGAACAGATTGTTTTGCTGTTTCCAATATAAAATCTGACGAAATATTGATTTTCTGAATATAAGAATTGATATCATCAAGCGATGCTGGAAGGCTTGATGATTTATGATGGACGATGGAATTCCTGCTTTTTACAAGTTTTTTTAGAAGTGGATACCAGTCCTCTCGGTTGGGCAACTCTTTACCAGTGATAAGTTCTGGTATGACAACCCATTTGCTGATGACATCCATTTTATCCAGATGTTCTTTGACGTATGTGTCGCCCAAGTGACGGGAAGCGTAATCATAAATATAAGACTCAATGGACATTGCGGTAAAGACAACAACGCCGATAGATGCTTTTTCCAACTCTCTTTCGAGCAAGGCGATTTCTTGCTCTGATACAGCGTTGGCATCTTCTATTTTTTGGCGCAATCTAATCTTTTTTATTTTCTCTTCAGTTTCCCTCATTTTCTTGTAATTCTCTTTGAGAATGTCAGAAAACAAAGGAAGAATTGAAATCCGCGCGTCGTTTGTTTGTATTTTCATAAAGATGATTATGATTTAGGGAATTTGATTGTACTCCAACTTTCAGCGCATATTATCGCGGAATGTGAGCAGCATAATATAAGCCCGGCGCGGGTTTTGGGCATACACATCCGCGGTGAACTCATCGTGTAAAAATTCGCTAAAGCCAGGCTCGTTTTTGATTTCGGGATTATCGAAGTTGTAGAATGCCATTTCCCAGCTGGGGAACTGCCGCGCGGTGATAGTCTCCTTCGAGAGGATGTGCGCGTCCTTGTGGCGGTCATCTTTGCGGATGGTTTCATACAGCGCCATCACTTTTTCTTCGGGACCTTCGAGTACCTGCATGAAGTTTCCGCCCTTGTAGAGCAGCATTCCGGTAATGTCTGTTTCTTCGTTATTTTCGCGGCTGGCGCGCAGGATGTCGAGCAATTCCTGGTCATTCAATAATTTTCTTGCAGTGCTGACATAGATTAGGGATATCATAAAACAAAGCTCCTTTCGTATTTTGTATTGGACAATTTTATCGCATTGAACCCTGCTGTGGAAGTTGTGCCCGGGTTCTAAAATTTCATCCCGTCAAAAATGGTATCATTGCCGCATGACCACGACACAAAAACGTATCTTCTTCATCCTTATCTTTATCAGCCTTGTTTACTTCGCCGCCTTCATCCCCGCTAACAATACGGGCGCGAAGGACGAGATGATGATTTCGCTCTTCGAGCCGGACGAGTTTGCGCAATACCCGGTGGTGATGAAAATGCTCACGCCGCGCGATACATTCAAGCATAGCCTCTTGAATTTCTTTACCTATGGACATTACTATTACGGCACGCCATTCTACGCCGCCAGTGCATTCCTGCTTTTGCCGATTAAACTCGCGGGCAGCCTGAAAGCATCCACGCAATTGAATATGCTGCTGCTGCGCCAGTTGATTAGCATCCTGCCGATGTTGGGCGCGTTGCTGCTTCTCGTCCACATGCAGACGAAATTCAATTCCTACGTGAAATCCATCGGGCTTTTTGTTTTTCTGCTTTCGGTTTCAGCAGTTGTGGAAAATAGCCTATGGTGGCATGTGGACAGCCTCGCGGTCTTTTTCATCGCGCTGACTTTATTCCTTTTGGATAAAGACGACCTGCGCTTCAGCCGGGATTTTTATCTCGCCGCCGCCGCAACAGGTCTCGCTGCCGGAACCAAAGTGCTGGGATTATTTTTCGTCCTCACCATTCCCACCTACCTGATCATCGGACTCGCGCGCGGAAAACTCGCGTGGAAGGATGTCTTTATTCGCGGCGCGATTTTCGTCGCAATCATGGCTGTGACCATCGTCATCGTCAACCCGTTCATGCTGCTGCGCGGAGAGTTCAACGATATGGTTCAAACCCTCACGCGCCAGTCACGCTCGCAAAACAAGGGCTGGACGTTGAACTATGCCAAAGGTCCCGCTTCGTGGTTTCCCATCATCCGCGAACTTTATGGAAGCCTGACTTTCGTAAGTTTGGCGCTCGCCGCTGTTGCGCTTGGAATTTGGCGCGGAAAGAATCCCATCCGCCATGTGTTGATTTTGACCTGGGCGCTGCCGCTGACACTTTACACTTTGTTCGTGGTTGCCATCAAGCCCACGCATTTCTTCCTGCCCGTTTTGCTGCCTGTGTATAGCAGCTTGATTGTCTTCCTTGAGTTTCCACCGTTTGCGACTGACAAGCCGCGCGCGCCGATTTCGTGGCTGTGGGGCGGAATCGTCATCGCGCTGGTTGGGATGCAGTTTGCGGGCTTCATCCACAAAGACGTGGAGTTGTACGGGAATGTCATCGCGCGCGAGCAAAACGAAAAGGCGCTGGTCTTTTATCAAATTCTCGAGCGCGATTATTTGCCTAAAATTCAATCAGAGGAAGAACTCAAGGTCTTCCGCGATGTGCGCATGTATTTTCCAGATAACGAAAAATGGAATGTCCGCAGTTATTGGAACAGCAAATATAGCACCATCGAAAAAATCCGCCCGGATATTATCATCCTGTGGGCGCAGCGCATCGCGGATTACACTCACGAAGGCGCGCAGGCAAACGCCGTTGACCCGGAAGCGTTTCAAGATACTTATCAATTCTACGTGGATGCCAAAAATGACCAAATCCGCGGTTACCGCCTGGTATATCGAAACGAAGAAGGTTTGATGTTTGCCAGTGACGCGGTGTATGAGCAGTTTTTTAAGTAAACCACCTTGCGCGGAATATCGCAACGGATGTTGATCTTTTTGTAACTGATTAGCCCGTCTCTTTTTTATTTGTCATTTCGAGTGGCAGCGAGAAATCTTTTTCAAAGCGGAGATAGATTTCTCCTCGCTGGCGCTTGTCGAAATGACATCCCTGAGCGTAGCGGCGCAAATTGGACTATGAGAAAGCCGTAGTTGCGCACTTATTTCCTATTGAATGACATATAATATGGGTATACAATATTAATCAGCTACAGACAGCATCAGACTGACTTAAGAGCGTGCTGTAAAATTCAACTGTTCAAAAAAAGAGATTTTCATTCCCTTTGAATGTAATTCAATGTTGGATAACTCCTCCCTTTACGTTTCGTTGATCTACTTTTTAGCGGCGATACCTTACGCTTGGATGGGGTTGTATGCGTGGCGTAAACGTCCCGCTGTGGCTGTCACGCCGTTTGCATGGATGATGCTTAGTCTCTCCGTGTGGTCTTCCATGTATGGGTTGGAACTCGCGCTGCCGAACATTCTCCAAAAAATCATTGCCCATAAAGCCATGCTCTTTGGCGTTGCCGCGATCCCAATTTTGATTTTGTTCTTTGCGTTCGAGTTCACCGGCAAAAGCCATCAAATGCCGCGCCGCGCGCGGATGGTGCTTCGGATGCTTCCCTTCTCCGCGATGCTTTTCGTGTTGACAAATGACATTCACCACCTGATGTGGAATATCGGCAGTGTTTTCGAGATCAATAACATCCTGCTGCTAGACCTGCATTACCGCCCGCTGTTCTGGTTCTTTTCCATTACTTCGCTTTCGATCACGCTGGCTGCCATCATTTTGCTCGTCATCGAAATGATTCAGCGCCCCGGGGATTACCGTGTTCAAGTCGGCTTGATTGTGCTGGGAATTCTCCTGCCATTCCTGAGCAGTATTCTGCACATTACAAGGGTAAGCATTATCTCTCAATTGGATATTACCCCGCTTTTGGCGCTGCCCGCCAGTCTTGGGCTTTCATGGGCGGTCACGCGGCGTTATCGTTTACAGGAACTGCTTCCGCTGGAGTATTTGACCGTCCTTAAAAATATGAAGGATGGCGTCATCGTAACGGATGTGTACCAGCGGGTGGTTTACATCAACCCAATTGCCGAGACCCTGATAAAACGTTCGGAAGAGGAAGCCATTGGGCAGCCGCTTAATTTTGTTTCATCGGTGTACGGCGAAAAGTTAATTTCTTATTTAACGGGCGGAGAGCATCGGGTCGAGCTGGCATTTGGCGAAGGCAACGAAGCCAAGGTGTTCGAGGTGACTGTTTCGCCGGTGGCGTTTTTGAACCTCTCGAAAACCACAGGCGCGTCATCCAGCATGATTGTGCTGCACGACATCACCCACCTTAAAGAAACAGAAAACGCGCTCAGCCGCCGCGAATCCATCATGTCTGCCATGAGTCTCGCCGCCCAGCAGCTCTTGAAAGAAACGATATGGGAGCATAACATCCCCGGCGTGCTGGAAAAAATCGGGCAGGCTGCCGGCATCAGCCGCATCTTTGTCTCTGTGAATTACACAGATGATAAAAGCAACATCTATTCTAGCCTGTGCTATGAGTGGGCAGCCAATGGCGTCCCGCCTCAGTTGGGCAACCCAAAACTACAACATGTGCCGCTGGATAAAGCGGGCTTTGATTGCTGGGAAAAAATGCTTTCACAAGGGATACCAATTTCCGGCTTGGTGAAAAACTTTCCGGAAAGCGAGCGCAACGCCCTGCGCGAACAGGATACCCTGTCTCTGGCGGCAATGCCAATCTTTGTCAATAAAAAATGGTGGGGATTTATCGTATTCAATGAATGCCGCCATGAGCGCGCGTGGACAAATACCGACATGGAAGCGTTGAGCATCGCTGCCAGCATGTTTGGGTACGCCGAAGAGCGCGCCCGCACCGAATTGAAATTACTCCGCGGTCAACAATCGCTGGACTTGCTCCGTAATATTGTTCTGGTTTCCCTCGAAGCGGAAGACCTGCTTGCCATGGCGGATGCGCTTGTGGAGCCATTTTCTAAATTAATCCGCGCGGATGGATGTTCCCTCTCATTATGGGATGAAGCCACCCAGCAGGAAATTCATCTGGCTACCCACCCAAAAAACGAGAACATCCATCCAGACCGTCCCACATCGCCAGCCGAGCGCACCATCACCGAAGCGGTTTTGACGCAGGACCATGCCCTCGTTGTGGAAGACGCCTCGCTGTTATTTTTTCAAGAACGACATATCACACAGGCTTTTCCGTGCAGTTCGATGATGGCGCTCCCTTTGATTGCAGGGAAGAAAAAACTGGGCGCGATCATGATGTGGTTTGATTTGCCGCACCGTTTTCAGTCCGAGGAAGTCTCCATCAGCGAACAGGCATCCAACCTTGTCGCGCTGGCGCTGGGAAAATTCCAAACTGTCGAACAGGCAGAGCGCCGCGCCAATACCTCTGAAACTTTGCGTAAAGCCAGCGCGGTCATTGCGGAAACGCTCCAAACCGAAGAGGCTGTTTCGCGCATTCTCGAACAGCTCAAACAAGTCGTCTCGTACGACAGCGCGTCTGTGCAATTGCTTAAAGATGACCGGCTGGAAATCATTGGCGGGAGCGGCTTTGCGGATATTAAATCTGTATTGGGCGTGTCCTTCCCAATCCCCGGCGATAACCCGAACACCGTTGTCGTTGAAACCGGCAAACCGTACCTGCTGCCTGAAGTCAGCGATGTTCATGCGGCGTTCAAACACCCGCCGCACAACCACATTCATTCATGGCTCGGCGTGCCGCTCATCTATCAAGACCGCGCCATTGGTTTGCTCGCCATAGACAGCGCCAGCCCCAATCATTTTACAGATGAAGATATTAATCTCGCGGTGATGTTCGCCGATCAAGTTGCGGTGACTTTGGAAAACACCCGCATCTTCAAAGAAACACAAGACCAGGCGATTACAGACGCGCTGACCGGCGCGTATAACCGGCGCGGATTATTCCAATTCGGCGATTTTGAATTGATTCGCTCGCGCCGCACAAACCGCCCGTTCAGCGTTTTGATGTTCGATGTTGACCACTTCAAGCGCGTCAACGACCAGTATGGACACGCCGCAGGCGACCAGGTCTTGCGCGGACTTGCCGAACGCTGCCGGACAAACGCGCGCTCTGTAGATGTGGTTTGCAGGTATGGCGGCGAGGAATTTATCATCTTCCTGCCCGACACCACCCTTGAAGCCGCGCTGCTCATTGCCGAGCGAATGCGGCATGTGGTGATGGACGCGCCCTTCACAACCGACGCGGGCTTGCTGCCAGTCACAGTCAGCATTGGCGTAGCGCAGGCGCATGAGCGCGATGTCTTAAAAACCTTAATCGAGCGCGCAGACCAGGCGCTCTATGAAGCCAAGCGCATGGGACGCAACCGCGTTGTCGCCAGTAATGGGAAAAATCAAAGACGTTCCCAAACTTGATACAACCCCAGATTCCCGCCTTCCCCATCTGACAAAAAGCGCGCGCTGACTCTCATCGCAGCCTGATTTGCAAGCGCGGAGAGTTCCTCATCTGAAAAGTGATGCGCGTACCGCAAGCCCGTTCCGCCGCTGCGCCAATCGAGCAAATAATCGCCTTCGTCCACTTCATCCGCGCGGAGGTTAACCTGCTGCCATGATTGGATGCGCTTGCGGAGTTTTTCACTGTTTAGGAATTGCCAGTTCGACATAATAAATTTCCCATCCTCCCGCAACACATTCCTCACCGCTTTCAAAATATTCAATCTCATCCCTTCGGATGGGATGTGATGTAATACCGCAAACGCAAAAACAAGATGAAAGGCAGCGGGGGAAAAACTCAACGCCCATCCATCCGAGGTTAAGTCTGCCTGCGCAAAGCGGACGGGGAATGTGTATGACTGCGCGGCGGCGGATAATAGCGGCGCGCTGAAATCCACGCCGAGATACGAGCCGCGATGCCCGCGCCGATTCAACTCGCGCGCAAGCTCGCCGTTGCCGCAGCCAATATCGAGGATGGACTCATCCCCATGTAATGATTCCAAAACCCGTTTTACGCCGGGCTGCAAACGCCCGCGCGTGGATGAAAACTCCGCGCCGAAGCGGGTATAAAATTCGCGGTTGAGTTCTATTATTTTTTGCGCTGTAGATGAATTCATAAACGCATTATATGATATTCGCGCCGCGCGGGTATAATTTGAACATGCTATTATCTTCATACAAACTTGAGAAATTTTCGCAGGAGTTTGAAACAAAAACCCCGCAGGAGATCATCGAGTGGGCGGTGGATCGTTATTCGCCTTATATTGCAATGAGCTCATCCTTCCAAACCCAATCCATGCCGCTGCTGCACATCATGTCGCAGATTGCGCCTGATACAGCAATCTTTTTTATTAACACGGGCTATCATTTTTGGGAGACGCTCTTGTTCCGCGAACAGATTGCCGAGCAATGGCAATTGAAAATCGTTGACCTGTACCGCGATTCGCGCTGGGATGTTTTTGTGCGCCAGCGGATGCGCTCGCTGCCGGTGGAAGACCCAAACCTGTGCTGCTTTTTGCACAAAGTCGCTCCCATGCAAAAAGCGTTGAAAGGCTACAAAGTGTGGGTCAGCGGCATCCGCCGCGACCAGACTTCGACGCGCGCGCAGGCAAATATTTTGGAAATGCAGGAAGACGGCTTGCTGAAGGTGAATCCCCTCTTGAACTGGACGAAGAAGGATGTGCAGCGTTACCTCGAAGAACACAACCTGCCGAAGCATCCGTTATATGATAAAGGCTATCGCAGTATCGGCTGCTCGCCCTGCACCATTGCCATTGGCGTAAACGATGACGAGCGCGCCGGGCGTTGGGCGGGCAGGGGCAAAGTGGAGTGCGGGCTGCATACCGATATGTTCCGCAAAAAAGATATTTCAGAATCAAAACTGGAATTTCATACCGACTTATCGAACATGGATAATGCCGGTAAAAATGACGATGAAGGCAAAGTATAATATTGTAAAAACCATATTGTCCCTTCGGAGGAACAATGACCGAAAAAAAAATACGTGTATTGGTCGCAAAACCCGGCTTGGACGGGCATGACCGCGGCGCGAAGGTGGTGGCGCGCGCTTTGCGCGACGCCGGCATGGAAGTGATTTATACCGGGCTGCGGCAAACGCCTGAAATGATCGCCGAAGCCGCGCTGCAAGAAGATGTGGATGTGGTGGGGCTGTCCATCCTTTCCGGCGCGCACATGGCGCTTGCCCCGCGCATTTTGGAACTGCTGCGCAACAACGGGCAGTCGCAAGTGCGGGTGTTCATCGGCGGCATCATCCCGGATGAAGACTTGACGAAGTTGAAGGAAATGGGCATCGCCGGCGTGTATGGACCTGGCGCCTCCACCGAGGATATTATCCGCGATGTGAAAACATCGGTGGAAGCATAAGCCAAAACATTCCGTCTATTTCATGATAAATTCCCAATCCATTCTCAATGGCGATAGACTCGCGCTTACCCGCCTGTTGACGCAAGTGGAAAACAACACGCCCGCAGCGCGCACGGCATTGATCGAATTATTCCCCCACACCGGCAAAGCGCATTTGATCGGCGTGACCGGCGCGCCCGGCGCGGGCAAGTCTTCGCTGGTGAACCAGCTCGCGCTGCATTATCGCAAGACGAAGGAGAAGCGCGTCGCGGTCATTGCCGTTGACCCATCCAGCCCATTCACCGGCGGAGCGGTGTTGGGTGACCGCGTGCGGATGCGCGACCTTTCCGGCGACCCGGGCGTTTTCATCCGCTCGATGGCAAGCCGCGGATCGCTGGGCGGTTTGGCGCAATCCACCGCGAACATGGCGCAGGTCTTCGACGCGGCTGGATTCGACATTGTCATCATCGAGACCGTTGGCGCGGGGCAAAGCGAGGTGGATGTGGCGCGGCTTGCGCATACCACCCTCGTTGTCGAGGCGCCCGGCATGGGCGATGATATTCAAGCAATCAAGGCGGGGATTTTGGAAATTGCGGATGTGCTGGTGATTAACAAGGCAGACCGCCCCGGCGTGGAAAATACCGAGAAGGCGTTGAAGTCCATGCTGGAACTGGCGCATCCCACGCAGCGCGTCTTTCAACATCATGGGACGTTTATGAGCGCGGCGCTCCCGGAACCCCAAACAGACGCGCGCCTGTGGATTCCGCCGATTCAGAAAACGGTTTCTATTAACGGCAAAGGCATTACAGAGTTGGTGGATGCGATTGCGCGCCATGTGCAGCACCTGACCGAGAGCGGGCATTGGGTCGTCCGTGACCGCACGCGGCTGGAAGCTGAATTGGACGCGCTGATTCATGAGGCGTTGATGCTTCGCTTCCGCGAGAATGTTCCGCAAAAGCAGTATGACGACATGTTCGAGAAAATTATGAGCCGCTCGCTTTCACCCCTGGAGGCGGTACGTTTGTTAATTCGGTGAGAAAACATCCTAATAGACTGTTTAATTAATAAGTACCTTTCTGTACACGGATGACACAGATTTCACGGATTCTCACGGAA
>DZBA01000230.1 GCA_022729775.1 Anaerolinea thermophila
GCGCCGAGATGCGAAAGTCCCAAGCCGACGGCGAGCGTTGCAAAGAAAGGCGTGAGCGCGTCGAGCGTATTCCACAGCCGAAGATTTTTGCGCTGCCCGTAGACCAGCATGGTGATGACTGCCGCCGCCAGCGCGCCCGGCGTGTCGAACAAATCCGGGTTGATGGAGAAGACGCCAAGCGGACTCTTGATGAATGCGCTGATGTTTTGCAAAACAAACGAAACGCGCCCGCCGATGATGAGCGCCATCAACCCGTAGAAGGTGATGTTGTTAAGATCGTCTTTGCTAATGTGATAACGCTCTGCGTGTTTTTCAGAAAGGGTAAGACCAATCCACGCTGCGAGAATCAGCAGGATCATGTGACGGGGTGGGGAGAAAAGATTGCGAAAAAGTGTAATCATGGTTATTTTAAGATTTGTTCGATGCGCGTGCGCAACAGGGCTTCCGCCATTGGTCCGCCGATGATAACTTCGGTGATGACGCCGGCGCGGTTGATAAAATAAGTGGAAGGCAGCGAGCGCAGCTGGTAGGCTTCGCCGACTTGCGCCTTGTCATCGAGCAGGATGGGAAAGGTGAGCGCGTATTCCTGTGCGAAGGGAATCACCGCGCTGGGGTCATCTTGATAGGTCATATCCACAGCGAGAACAACCAATCCCTGATCTTTGTATTCTTTATACATTTTTTCGATGGTGGGCATTTCTGCGCGGCATGGCGGACACCACGTCGCCCAAAGGTTAATGAGAACCGCCTGCCCTTTTAACTCGGACAAGGTAACTGACTCGCCGTCAATGCTTTTCAGCGTAAAGTCCGGCGCGGAGAATCCAACCTGCGGCGCGGATGCGCTTTGGGTCGAGCCTGTCGCGCTGGCTGATAAAGCAATCCACACCGCGCTTGCGACAAGGACGAAAATATAAAATGAGATGCGTTGAGTTTTGTTCATGCGGCGAGTATAACGCATCTGCCGCGCTGTTTTGAATGGTGTAAAATAGGCTCTCTGGGAATTGCCGTGATGCTCGGCTGGATTGCCAAATCCAGCCGCCAGATGTGGAGTAAAAACAAGCGTTTTGCCTACATATACGGGATTTGCCAATCCCTCGTTAGCAAAATCACGGCAACTCCCAATGAACCGTAAAATAGAGTAATCATGCTTTTTACAGATTCTACTTTCATTGGCGTTGACCTGAGCCCCTCTCACAAATCTTTCGCGTATGCCGCGTTGGATAAGAACTTGAATCTCATCGCACTCGAAGATGGCGAGATGGAAGAAGTAACCGCGTTTTTAAGCGGACAACAACGCGCGACAGTCGCCATTAACGCGCCTGCGGGCGTCAATCGCGGTTTGGCGAGCGAGAAAGCGAAGCGCGAATTGCTTACGCCGCGTAAAATTCGCGGCGCGGAGTTGCGTCTCGCGGAGTTTGAGTTGCGCCAGCGCGGAATTTCGGTTGCGGGAACGCCGTCAACTGTGGGGCTATGCGCGGCTTGGATTCAACTTGGCTTTAATTTGTATCGCAAATTAGAGAAGGCAGGCTTTAAGAAATTTCCGCAGGAAGAGTCGGCGTCTCATCAGTTCTTGGAAACCCATCCACATGCCTGTTTTTCTGTCATGGCGGGGAGCGTTCCGCTGCTTGCTTCTTCATTGGAGGGGAAGTTGCAGCGGCAGTTGCTTCTTTATGAGCGCGGCGTGCGTATCAAAGACCCAATGGATTTTTTTGAAGAAATCACGCGCCATAAAATCATGAAGGGGATTTTGCCGCTGGATTTGTTGTACCAGCCAGAGCGATTAAATGCGTTGGCTGCCGCGTACACTTCATGGTTGGCAGTGCATAAGCCGGGACAAATTGTTTTTATCGGCGACACGCGCGAGGGACAAATTGTTTTGCCTGTGGCAGAGTTGAAGGAAAAATATTAGTCAAGGCGGCATATTCAAATGACCTTTCTCCCGTTTTCTGAACTTAAAGAAAAAACAAAAATTATAAAATCCGCTGAAATACAAGTTGAATTGCCATCCGCGCCCGTGAAGTATTACCGTCATGGCTGGCAGTCATGGTCGTTGGCTGCGTGGACAGACCTTACGCCGCTGCCTGTACAGAAGCCCGTGATATTTCATCCACTGCAACTCAACATCGAACACGCGCATAAGACACATCCCAACGGCTCATGGTTGGGCGCGGTTCAATTTGCAAACGGCGACGTGTTGCTGTTGGGCGCATTAACATTAGACACGCATGTTTCGCTGGAGGCGAATCAATTTCGCGGTCAAAGTGACGCGCCTGATGCTGAATGGTTCGTCGCTTACGGTCAGGAGGAATTCGTCTTTGGGAAATATGCCCGCGCGTTGGAATCCCGTTTTCAAAAAACAAAGAAAGACAACGCGCCGCGCGTCTGGTGTTCATGGTACAGCTTGTACACCATGATTGACGAAAAAATCCTTTACGAAACGTTCGACGCGCTGGGCGATCTTCCTTTCGATGTTTTGCAAGTGGATGATGGCTGGCAGAAGAGCATCGGCGATTGGGAAGCGAATGAAAAATTTTCATCTGGCATGAGCGCGCTGGCTCAAAAAATAAAATCAACGGGAAGAAAAGCGGGCTTGTGGCTTGCTCCGCTGATTGCGGTGGAATCTTCGCGCTTGTTCCGCGAACACGCGGATTGGTTCCTGCGCGATGAGAAGGGAAATTTCGTCTCTGCTGGATTCAATTGGGGCGAGCATTTGTTTGCCCTCGATACGACGCGCCCCGATGTAATTGCGTGGCTGGCTGCGTTGATGAAGCAAGTGCGCGCTTGGGGATTTGATTACCTCAAACTCGACTTTTTATACGGCGGCGCATTGAAAGGCAAGCGTTATGTGGACACGCTGCGCGAGTCCGCGTATCGTGACGCGCTGCGCGTGATGCGCGAAGCGATGGGACTCGACGCTTTTTTCTTGACTTGCGGCACGCCGATTTTGCCCGCGCTGGGCTTGTGCGACGCAATCCGCGTGGGACCTGACGTTTCGCATGAATGGGAAAAACACAGGGACGCGGTTTTGTTCTATAACCCATCCATCCCTTCGACGCGAAGCGCGATTCGCACCGCGCTGAATCGCTTGTGGTTGAGTCCCTTGCTGCACGTTGACCCGGATGTGGCGTATTTTGAATCTAAAAAGAATTTGTTGACTCCCGAACATAAGCGGTTTTTGCAAGACCTCGCGTTGATTTGCAACTTCAAAGCCACTTCCGATTTGCCGCAATGGATGACCGCCGATGAACGCGAACAGGTGCGCGCGTTTTTAGAGGCGACTCCGCTGATTAGGCAGGTTGGACGCTATGTATTTTCGATCAACGATAGGGCAGTGGATTTTACAGAAGCGATTGCGCTGCCCGTACCGCCGAAAGGATTAACGGCTTGGTGGGGCGAGGTTTTGAGCTGGCTTGGCAGTCAGCCGTTTGTGCTGCGAATCTTCAAAGCGCTCGACGACCATGAACTGAAAAAACGACGGGCAGAATTGTAATTTTCATCTAAAACAAATATTTATGATATTTATATAATATATTGACAAAGCGAATTTGCGCGGTTATACTCCCGCCTATGAAATCAACGCGAGACAAGATATTACGAACTCTTTTAAGCAAGCCGCGCTCGACAATCAACGATCTGGCAGAGTCAGTGGGTATTAATCCTATTTCGGTGCGTCATCATTTGACCAACCTGCAAATGGAAGGTTTGGTCGAAGGGCAGGAGGAGCGCCATGGCGTGGGACGTCCGCGTTTGGTGTATGTGCTGACCGATGAAGGCATGGAGCGCTTCCCGACGCGCTATTTGCGCCTTACTACGCGCCTGCTCGCCCAGATGAAAGAGTCCATGCCGGGACCGATGGTTAGTAAACTGTTTGGGCAAATCGCGGAAGACCTTGCAAACGAATACGCTAACGACATGAAAAATCTAAGCATGGAAGAGCGGCTTGATTTTGTGCAGGAAATGTTGGCGCAGGAAGGTTTTACCGTAGAATGGGAAAAGAAGGGCAGCGAGTATCAGATTCATGAAATCTCTTGTCCCTATTATCAAATTGGCATGGCTCATCCCGAAGTTTGTACTGTAGATCAAACCCTGATTTCTAAAATGTTGGCGTTGCCTGTAAACAAAGTTCAATGTATTTTGGAAGGCGGCTCGCACTGCACGTATGTTGTGCAGCCTGTTGAAAAAAAACGAAAATAAGAGGTTTTTTTATGAGTGATGAAATTAAGGAAATTCAATGGACGATTCACACCACCCACCCGGAACGTGTGGCAGAAGCTCGCGCAAAACTCTCCGAGGTGGTTGACCCTGAAATTGGGATGACCATCATCCAACTGGGGCTGGTGCGAGATATTCAAATTGAGAATAATGCGGCGCGTTTGAAAATGATTCTGACAACGCCGTTTTGTCCCTACGGACCCGCCATGATTGAGATGACCAAAGCCAAGGCTGTGGAAGGGCTGAATATGCCCGTCACAGTGGAAATGGGAATGGAGATGTGGGACTTTTCGATGATGGAAGACCCCTCTGCGCTCGATTGGGGTATGTACGCCTGATTGGTTAGTTGTTTATTGTTAAACAAAAAATACGCCCGTCCGTTTGGATGGGCGTATTTTTATTATATTGAACTACCACTATTTAACCCAAGTTGCCACCTTTACCAGTTTTTTAGTTCTTTTGTCACGGATTACACGGATTTTCACAGATTTGAAAAAAATCCGTGCAAATCGGTGAAATCTGTGGCAAGGGCTTGAAATTTTCTTGCGGAGAAAACATGGTAGCAACTTGCGTTATTTATTATTCCCCTTTTCCCCAGTGCGTGGTGTGGGGTTTCTCGCCTTCCTCAAATCCAGAGATGATGATTAAAGCGTTTGTTACCTGGTTGGATGGGTTTTTCCATTTGTGCTGTAACTTCGACGCAAACAAAAGACTATCCCCGGCTTCCATTTGAAAAATTTGTCTCTCTACTTGATATTCCAACTTTCCGCGCAGGCAAAAGACAAATTCATGTCCTGTGTGCGACACGTTATGGGGACCGCTGCTTGAGCCTGATTCAAGAGTCAACATAAAAGGCTCGACGCGCCCGGAAAATTTTTCCCCGCCTAGCCCTTCGAAAATTCCGCGCGTAAAAGACACCCGCGTCCGCTCATCGTTTTTAAGAAAAACGACATGCTTTTGATCGCCTTGTGAGCCAAAGAATGCGGTAATTGAAACGCCCAAAGCCTCTGCTAATTTATAAAGAGTGCTGACAGAAGGCGATGTTTTTCCGCGCTCGATCATCGAAAGCGCGTTGGCTGATAAACCGCTTTTGGTTGCCAACATGCGCATGGAAATTCCGCGCATTTCGCGCATTTCTCTTAACCGTACTGCTACGTCAACGGACGACGCTTCGCGGGCAAATGACTGCATAAAAACCTCCGAACTTTTATGGTACTTTTCTAAAAGTTGCAAATTTTAACCAGATTTTTCAATTATACCTGTGTTTTTACCTAAAATGGCAGATGACAAGCTGGTTCTCTGGGATTTGCCGTGATTTGGTACACGGACTACACGGATTTGACGGA
>DZBA01000231.1 GCA_022729775.1 Anaerolinea thermophila
ATATCACCGCAGACGCCATCGGCAAGCCCGGTCAGCGCGTGTTTTACCTGCAAGCCTATCAGGAACAGCGCACCATTACCATCATCATCGAAAAAGCGCAATTGCAGCAACTTGCCATCGGCATCGAGCAATTTCTCGCGCAAATTCAACAGCAAAACCCGGAAGTGGAAGAAGCCTCCGGTAATTTTATTGAAGAGTCAATGCGCATTCACCCGCCCGTTGACCCGCTCTTCCGCGCGGGCGAAATCGGGCTTGGGTATGACAAGCCGCGTGACAGGGTTGTCATCTTCACAAAAGAATTATTGACGGAAGAATTCGAGGCTGAGTCGGCGGCGCAAGTCCGCTTTTGGGCGACACGCATGCAAATGAAAATGCTTGCGCGCTGGGGTTCTGTGGTTGCCTCGCGCGGACGTCCCATCTGCCCGCAATGCGGTCAACCGATGGACTCCACTGGGCATTTTTGTCCCAAGAAGAACGGGCATTATCATTAGGGGGAAGGTGAAAAGGTTTAAGGTTTAAGGTTGCAGGTTTAATGTCGAAAGTTGGGAAATTTCCCGATGAATGATGAAACAGAAAAAATCAAAACAGCATTGACGCTTGGGACGTATGACCTCAAAGGTCAGTTTATGCTTGGCAGCAATTACACTTTTTTTGTAGAGGTGCAGCACGAAGGCGAAACGATTCAAGCCGTGTATAAGCCGAGCAAAGGCGAACAGCCGTTATGGGATTTTCCCGAAAACACGCTTGCGCTGCGCGAAGTCGCCGCGTATCTTTTAAGTGAAGCGTTGCAGCTGCGCGTTGTTCCCATCACCGTGTATCGTGAGGAAGGTCCCTACGGTCCCGGCTCGCTGCAACAATACATCAACTATGATTTCGAATATCATTACTTCAATTTTACAGAACAAGATAAACAGGCGCTCAAACCCATTGCATTCTTCGACCTGCTCATCAACAACGCCGACCGCAAAGGCAGCCATGTTTTCTTTGAAGACAAAACGCGCCATCTCTACGCCATAGACCACGGGATTTGCTTCCACGAACAGGATAAACTCCGCACTGTGATTTGGGATTTTGCCGCGCAGCCCATCCCCGATGAAATGCTCGCGCCGCTTTCCTTAACCGCAAATTGGGTTGCCCTGCTCGAATCTTATCTCAGCCCAGAAGAAATCCGCGCCCTGCAACATCGCGCCGAAAGAGTGCTCTCGACCCGCGCATTTCCCCTGCCCCCAAAAGACCGGCGCGCGTTTCCATATCCGCCAATATAAGAGGTTACAAGTTACAGGTTACAGGTTACAAGTTATGAGCCTACAACCTGCGAACCTTCAAACCTGCAAACCTTAAACTTTCAACCTTAAACCTTCAAACCAGGAGCCAGCATGGAATATAAACTCGCACTCATCGGATTCGGCAATGTAGCGCGTTCGCTTGCAAAATTATTTTTAAGGAAAGAAGAAGCGCTCAAAGCGCAGGGAATTACCTTCTCGTTTACGGGCATTTCCACCGGGCGTCACGGATTCGCCGTCAACCCAGCAGGACTTGACATTCGCAAAGCGCTTGAACTCGTTGAAAGCGGGCAGTCTATCAACTCACTTACCACTTACCACTCACCAATTACCAACTCCCTCGATGTCATCAATCACTCCGCCGCCGATGTGATGTTCGAGAACTCACCCGTCAACACACAGACCGGTCAGCCCGCGCTCGACCATATCCGCGCCGCGTTGAATCTTGGGATGCACGCTATCACCGCCAACAAGGGACCTGTTGTTCACGGCTACCGTGAATTAACCGCGCTGGCAAAATCCAAAGGCAGGCAATTCAAATTCGAATCAACGGTGATGGGCGGCGCGCCAATTTTTTCCGTCTTCCGCCAAACCTTCCCCCTCGCGGAACTTTCGTCCATTATGGGAATTTTCAACGCCACCACAAACATCATCCTCTCGCGCATGGAAGAAGGCGAATCGTATGAAGACGCGGTGAAATATTGTCAATCCATCGGCGTCGCGGAAACAGACCCCACCAACGACGTGGACGGCTGGGACGCGGCAATCAAAGTGGCGGCGTTGGTGACTGTGTTAATGGATACGCCCATCACCCCGCAACAAGTCAACCCCACCGGGATTCGCGGCGTCACATCTGAAATGATTGCCCAAGCCAAAGCGGAAGGAAAGCGCTATAAGCTGGTTTGCGCCGCTGAAAAGGTGGACGGAAAAGTCACCGCCAGTGTCGCGCCGCAGCTCGTGGACGCATCCTCGCCTTTATATGGCATGATGAATTCCAGCACGGGCATCACGCTGAGGACTGACGTGATTCTCGATTATTCGATTACGCTTTCCGAAAAACCCGGCATGAAGGGCGGTCCCGTCGAAACGGCTTACGGTTTGTTCGCGGATTTTGTGACAGCAGCTCAATAAAAAGAAAGCACAGCCCATGGAATCTTTCATCTTCATCCTGCTCATCGTCACCTTGTTGATTCGATTCTTAATCGGCATTCGACTCTTTGCAAGCGCAAAAATCAACAACCTGCCCAACCTGCGCTGGCTGGCTGGGTACTTCTTTGCAAACGCCTTCATTGTGATTTTCTCGCCTCACCCATACAACCCGCTTGGAAGTTTACCTTTCAGCCTGGCGTTGTTTGTCCTGCCGCTTTTGTTGACGCAAGCCGCGCTCATCCTTTTCAATCAAGATACGTTCTATAAAGATAAGGAAAGTCCCGCGCGCTGGTTTTGGATGGCGTTTGGCATCACCAGCATTGGGACAATTTACGGCGTGGCGGTTTCGCCATCCAATGCGGCGCAGTCCCCCTGGGTGGCGACGTATATCATTTCTCAATTCCTCATCTGGTCATGGCACGCGCAAATCGCTTATCGGGCGTGGACGGGACTTATCAACGAGCCAACGGTGGAAGATTGGGTGAAGTCGCGGTATATATTAATCCCCACCTATTCCGCCGCGTTTTTGATTGGTTCAGTCGGCACGGTGGTGCGCATCGTCTTTACCGGCGGCGCGGGCGCGGATTCAATCGGCATTACCGCGGCTGCGGTCACATTGATTGCGCAATTCGTCAGCGTCGTCTTGCAGTATCTTGTATGGGTGATGCCTGAATCATTTCGCGCATGGCTAAACCGTGATTACCAAACCCACCTCAGCGAATATTCCGAAAAGCAATCACACGCCATTTTGCAATTAATCGGCGCGTCCATCTCACGCGATGCCAACATCAACCAGATGACCGCTGTGCGCGCTGTCCGCAATGCGATTGGCAGAATCATCAACTCTGACGCGCCTGACGCAATTGAAAAACATATCAGCGAAATGGGATACAAACAATGGGTGGATGTGCTGCACAGTTACGAGCTTGTGAAGCAGATTTCTTTGGTTAATGCCGGCGTGAGCATCGAAAGAATTCTGGAAAACACAATAAAAACCTTGGTGGAAAAACAATCCCTGTTTACGATTGAAGCGAAGTAAAAAAAGAGACGGTCACCTCAAAAAGTGACCGTCTCTTTTTTATATGCCGTTTCCAAACGGGTCGCGCTCATCTATCAAAAATTCGCCTTGCGCCATCACCCACGCTTCGCCAGTGATGGTTGGGATGATTTTTTCTCCATCGAGTTGCACGCTGCCTTCAAAGAGGCTGCCGACCACGCTTTGTTGCCGCCACATTTGACCTTCCTGCAATTTTCCATCCGCGTATAAGCAGGCGAGTTTCGCGCTTGTGCCTGTTCCGCAGGGGGAACGGTCATACGCCTTGCCGGGACAGAGGACAAAACTTTTGCTATCCGCTTGCGGGGACGCGGCAAATAATTCCACGTGGTCAATTTCCGCGCCGTTTGCGCCGGTGATTCCGTTTGCAGTGAGTTGTTCACGCACGCGCCATGAGAAGTCGGTCAACGCTTCGAGGTTGTCCATGTTTACATCCAGTCCATGATCGTGGACGAGGAAAAACCAGTTGCCGCCCCATGCCACATCACCGTGAATCGTTTTGCCATCCACGACAACTTGGACATGATGCAGGTGACGATAAGCGGGGATGTTTTTGACGGAGACTTTATTTGGATACATGTCATTGCGAGGGCGTTCTTTGCCCGAAGCAATCTCCTCATTGAGTAGGGGATTGCTTCGTCGCTCCGCTCCTCGCAATGACGGATGAAGAGTCGCCTCTACCACGCCAACGGGAGTCTCGACGCGAATCACGCCGGGCTGGACTTTTCCCAAATACGAAAGCGAAGCGATAAGTCCGATGGTGCCATGTCCGCACATGCCGAGGTAGCCGACGTTGTTAAAGTAGATAACTCCGAACTGGCAGGTTGGGTCGGCGGGCGGGACGAGGTACGCGCCGACAAGCACATCTGACCCGCGCGGTTCGTTAATCACCGTGCGGCGCAGGTCGTCGTGATGCGCTTTGAGCGTGGATAATTTTTGCGCGACAGAACCAGTTCCGAGGTCGAAGGGCAGCGCGGTGATTAATCGCGTAGGTTCGCCGCCGGTGTGCGAGTCGAGGAAGGGAATGTGTTTCATGGGGTAAGTTTTGGAGTCCGAAGTCTCCCGACTTCGGTTTTCCAAAGTCAGGAGACTTTGGAATCCGTTATAAGGTTGAATATTCTCTCAAATTCTTTGCGGTCTTCAGCGGTGAGCGGCAGCAGCGGCAGGCGCGGATTTCCAACGGGGATGCCGAACAGTTCGCAGCCGAGTTTGACCTTTTGGGTGTAGCCGCCGCTTTCCATGTTGCGCAGCAGCGGAAGGATTTTTTCCATCTCTTTGCGGGCTGAGACAAAATCATTTTTGAGCGCGGCTTCGAGGACGCGGTAATGTTGGAGCGGAGCGCAAGACGCCGCGCCGCCAATCCACGCTTCTGTTCCCCACAGAAAATAATCGAGGGCTTGGTCATCGCTGCCGCAAATCATCTGGTAGCGGCTGCCGTATCTTAAATTAAATTCATACACGCGGGACATATCTCCGCTGGCTTCTTTGATTCCAATCACGTGGTCATATTTGGTCAGACCGTCCATCACTTCGTAGCTGACTTCCGTCCCCGCGCGCCAGGGGAAGTTGTAAAGCACGATAGGAATTTTGACGGCTTGGGCGACGGCTTCATAATGTGCGAGTAGTTCGCGCTGGTTGGGACGTGAATACGGCGGGACGGCGACCATCAGCGCGTCGTAGCCCATCTCTTCCGCGAGTTGCGAGTAGCGGACAACATCGCGGGTCGCGCCGCTGTTTGTGCCTGCAATCAACGTCACGCGACCTTTGACTTTCTCTTTGGTAAATTTGAAAATCTCCAGCCGCTCGGCTTCGGTGAAGGCGTAGACTTCGCCCGTCGTGCCGCCGGGGACGAGTCCCGCGATTTTGTTTTCGATAAGAAACTCAATGAGTTGTTCGAGGACGGGATAGTTGATGCTTTCATCCGCGTTGAAGGGGGTGACGATGGGGGCGTAAATGCCATTTAATTTCATGGAAACTCCTTTGGGGGATTGGTAAATTGGAGATTGGTAATTGGTAATGGAAGTTTACTTCCCCAAAGATAAACAGGCAAGAGGATAAGAG
>DZBA01000232.1 GCA_022729775.1 Anaerolinea thermophila
TTTCACTCTTCCGCAGAAAAAACAAAAATTTCACGGTCTGGCTTTGGCTGGGAACCTGGCTCTTTTTGAGCGCCGCGCTGACGCTTGCGGTGGGCTTCTTTGCCGATTCCATTGGCGTCACCCGACACACTCTGTTTGCCGTTGAAATGTTCCGCCTGCTGTTTTGGATATTTCTAATTATTTTATTCGATCAGGCAAATCGAGAGAACGCATAGAAACCCGCCACATTTTTCATGGTACACTTGTTCTAACTCTGGAATCACCCACAACCAAACTTTTTGCAAACCTGACGAGTGAAAATCAAATTCTGAGTGTAGCAGTCACGAGATACGCCGTACTATGACATCCATCGTTTCCATTGACATTGAATCCACCGGGCTTGATGAAAACCGCGATGCCATCATTGAAATTGCCGCTGTTAAATTCAATGGTCGCCGCGTGGAAAATGAATTCACCACGCTCATTAATCCGGGCAAACACATCCCCGATTTCATCACGGGCTTGACGGGCATTGACGACAGCATGGTGCGTGAAGCGCCGCGCCTGCGCGACATTGCGCACAAACTGACCGCCTTCGTCGGCGACTCTCCCATCCTCGGACACAACGTCAAATTTGATATTGGCTTCCTGCGCAAGGCGGGGCTGTTTCCATATCACCAAACAATTGACACCTACGAACTCGCTTCGGCGCTGATGCCAACCGCCAGCCGCTACAACCTCGGCTCGCTCGGTCAGCAGTTGAATATTCCCCTGCCCGCCACGCACCGCGCCCTCGATGATGCCCGCGTCACTCAGGCTTGTTACGCGCGTCTGCTGGAAATGGCGCGCGAACTTCCGCTGGATACTTTGCAGGAAATTGTTGAACTCAGTAATTTTGTAGATTGGGATGCGGGCTGGGTTTTTGAACAAGCGCTTCAGTTGCAGGCGAAGGCGGGGATTCAGCCCAGGCAGATTCGCGCCGCGTCCAAGCCGATAATGGGTGCGGCGAAAAGAGATTTTTCTCCCGTTGAGAAAAACGAAGAGCCCACCGCGCTCGACCCCGAAGAAATCGCCTCGGCGCTGGAGTATGGCGGTCCCTTCTCGCAATACTTCGAAGCCTACGAACAGCGCCCGCAGCAAGTGGATATGCTCAAGGCGGTCACCCAAGCCCTGTCGCACGGCAACCATCTCATCGTCGAGGCAGGGACGGGCGTGGGAAAATCCTTCGCTTATCTCGTCCCAGCCGCCATGTTCGCCGTTCAAAATAATACGCGGGTAGTGGTCTCGACCAACACCATCAACCTGCAAGACCAACTCATCAAAAAGGATATTCCCGATTTACGCGCCGCGTTGAATTTGGACGTGCGCGCCGCCGTGATGAAGGGACGCAGTAATTATCTTTGCCCGCGCAAGTTGGAATACATGCGCTCGCACGGACCGACCAATGCCAATGAAATGCGCGTGCTTGCCAAGATTATGGTTTGGGCGCTAGACAACGACAGCGGCGACCGCAACGAACTCAACCTGACGGGTCCCATTGAACGTGAAGTGTGGATGCGGCTTTCGGCGGAAGACGATACCTGCACCACCGAAGCCTGCGCGGGGCGCATGGGCGGCGTGTGCGCGTTCCATCGCGCCAAACAAGCCGCGCAAGCCGCGCACCTGCTGGTTGTCAATCACGCGCTGCTGCTTTCGGACGTTTCCACTGGCAACAAAGTTTTGCCCGAATATGATTATGTAATCGTGGACGAAGCGCACCACATCGAGTCGGCGGTCACATCGGCGCTCTCGTTCCGCATGACTGAAAATGATCTGGATCGAATGCTGAAAGAGTTGGGCGGGTCATCGGCGGGGGTGCTTGGCAGAATGCTGACCGAGACCCATCAGACCATTCAACCCTCCGAATTTGGTCTGCTGCAACAAAGAGCCAAACACGCCACCGACCAGGCGTTTCGCGTGGAGCAGCTTTCCAAACAATTTTTCAACATGGTGGGTGACTTCATCGCCAGACAGCGCGAGGGACAACCGATCAGCAATTATTCATGGCAAATGAGAATTACGCCCGCCGCGCGTTCACTGGCTGGCTGGGACGATGTTGAGATCGCGTGGAGTCAGATCAGCGAAACGATGGGCTTGCTCTTGAAGTCGCTGGATGAAATTTACAAAATTCTGGGCGAAATTTACGCGGACGGGCATGAGAACGTGGAAGACGTGATGGGAACTCTGAGCGGTATCATGCGCCGCATGGCAGAAGCAGAAGCCGCCGCCTCAGGCATGTTGCACAAACCATCCAATGAATTGATCTACTGGGTCGAGGTCAATCCGCGCGGCGAAAGGCTGTCACTAAATGCCGCGCCCTTGCGCGTGGGTCCGCTAGTCGAAAAACATTTGTGGAATGAGAAAGCCAGCGTGATCATGGCGTCTGCCACCCTCACAACACATGGCGAGTTCCGCTATCTGCGCAACACGCTTTCCGCCAATGAAGTGGACACGCTTGCGCTCGGCTCACCGTTTGATTACGAATCCAGCACCCTGCTTTACGTTGCAAACGACATCCCCGAACCCAACGCGCAAGGCTATCAACAGGCGCTGGATAAAGCCATCATCGCCACCGCCAAAGCCACAGGCGGGCGAATGCTGGTCTTGTTCACATCCTACGCCGCGCTCAAGAAAACGGCGCAAGCCATCACGGGTGCGCTGGGGCGCGAGGATATTTTCGTATTTGAACAAGGCGAAGGCGCTTCGCCCAACGCCCTGCTTGAATCGTTCAAAACCACTGAGCGCGCCGTGCTGCTTGGCACACGCTCCTTCTGGGAAGGCGTAGATGTGCCAGGGGATGCGCTGTCGGTGGTGGTCATCACCAAACTTCCGTTTGGCGTGCCGTCCGACCCGATCATCGCCGCCCGCTCAGAACTCTACGAAGATTCATTCAACGAATACTATCTGCCCGAATCGATCCTGAAGTTTCGCCAGGGATTTGGACGGCTGATCCGCAGCGCATCAGATCGTGGGATTGTGGCAATCTTCGACAGGCGGGTATTGACCAAACAATACGGGAAGTTGTTTCTCGAATCGCTGCCGCAATGCACGGCGCGGCAGGGACCCGCAAGCGGGCTGGCAAAGATGGCAGGCGACTGGCTGGGAATGTAACTGATTCTCAATATGATTTATAGCGGGTAAAGTTGAAAATAAAAACGCCTCTGATTTCTCAGGGGCGTTTTTATTTGAATCTTACTTGTGGTGGTTATGGAACATTAAAAGCCTGAGTCGCCGACTTGATCGGTGTGTAAAGACCGTTGATAGTCACCTGCCAGAGATAGTCGCCCGGAGGCAATACAGGGATTGTGTGCGTTGTGGTGGGAGCAGGAACAATAAAACTCTTCACCAATCTATTGGTTGTGGGGTTAAGTATTTGCAGCGTGTAACTGGTCCACAACCCATTGGCTGAATGCCAGTCGAAGACAAGTTTATCGGCTACAAGTGTGACCACGCCCAATTCAGGAGCCGCAAACTTGACGCTGAGCGCCCGCACCGCAGACCATGCACTGTGATGATCCGCCGCAGACCATGAGCGCACACGCCAGTAATAGGTGCGCCCTGCGCGAGCGACATTATCGGGATCAGTCCCCGTTGCCAAAACTGCCGAGAGCGTGGTGTTGAGCGTATCAACATTCAACAACTTCACATTATTATTCTCGTTGATGTCGGCAAATGCGGCATTGGTCGAAACCTGCACATCGTAACTGACGGCGGCGGGATACGCCAACGCAAGGTTGGCGTTGAACACTGGGATAGGCGCGAGCCAGGTCAAGGTTGCATCTGTGTTGACAGGAATGATCGTCCCCGTCTTGGGCAGGGATTGCACAGGCGGCTTGGGCGGGTTGGCGCCAGTGGTGAAGGAAAACGGCGCGGAATACAAGCCCGCATTGACGCCATTTGCCTTAACCTGCCATTTATATTGCGTGCCGGCAAGCAAATCAACTGCGGGGGTGTACACATAGGCGGGGGCTTTAATGGTCGCAGTGTGCGCAACCAGCGTGAAGGTGTGAGTCTTGGGGTTTTCCTTCGAGATTAGCAGCGTGTACGATGTTGCGCCGGGGATTTCTTCCCATTCAAAGGTCGGGCGTTTGTTGTCCAACACTGCCAAATCTACGGGCAGAGTCAGTTCAGGCGTCGCCAGCCTGGTCTTGAAAATACGCGCCACAGACCACGCGCTGTATTGACCCGTGTTGTTGTAGGAGCGCACCCGCCAGTAGAAAATTGTGTTTGCAGGCAGCAGGTCAGGGATTTCGTACTGGTCTGCAACGACGTTGACCAGCGCACTGCCGGCAAATGTCTTATCGGTCGCGTATTCCACATCGTAACTGACTGCTTCCGGGTAGGTGGTGACAGGGTTGGTCGTATTGACCTCAATCACGGGATTCCAGTCCAGCGTTTGCAGCACGGCGCTATCCACAAATGCGTTGGCAGCCGGGGCGACAAGCAGCGGGACTTTGGGGGCGTTGAGGCTGGTGGTGAAGGTGCGCTGCGTAGAGTAGGCGCTGGATACCAACCCGTTTGCTTTGACCTGCCAGGTGTAGGTGGTGTTGGGCAGCAGGTCTGCCTTGGGGGTGTAGGTATGCGCTGGAATATTAACCACGCCAGTTACCGCGATCTTTGCGCCGCTGAATACCTGAATGGTGTATGACGTTGCGCCAACCACCTCACCCCATTCAAAGGTTGGGCGTTTATTGTTCAGCGTTGTCAAATCTGCGGGCAGATTCAACACAGGCGCGGTCAATGGGGTTAAAGGCGGCTTGGTACGAAAAGCGCGCGCTGCCGACCAAACGCTGTGATTTCCGCCCGCTGATGCTTCAGACCAGGAGCGGACTCGCCAGAAATAAGCGCGGTTGGGCAAAAGAGTCCCAGAGGACAGGACAAGTTGAACATCGCCCGTCACGACCTCAGCCGTAGCGCCGACAAAGGCGCTATTGGTCGCATACTCCACTTGGTAACTGGCGGCGGCGGGATAGAACGTAACCGGGTTGCTGGTATTAACGAGGAGCGATGGTTTCCAAATGAGTTTTTGCTCTACCGTATTATCTAAAATGGCGCCATTTGCCGGGGTGAAAAGGACGGGAACCAAAGGCGGGTTGGGGCTGGTGAGGAAACCGAACGGCGCGGAATAATCGCCCGCGTTCACGCCGTTTGCCTTGACCTTCCAGGTGTAGGGCGTGTTCGGCAGCAGGTCAACGGCGGGGGTGTAGGCGTGGAGCGGCGCTTTGATTGTGCCAGTGACCGCGACCTTTGTTCCGTTCAAAATTTGCAGGGTGTAGGTGGTTGCGCCAGAAACTTCATTCCATTCAAAGGTCGGGCGTTTGTTATTCAACGCAGGCGAAACCTGATCAAGCGGCAGGGTCAGAGCAGGCGCCGCCAATTTTGTGCGGAACGCGCGCGCGGCAGACCATGCGCTGTATTGGTTCTCGTCATTGTAGGCGCGCACCTTCCAGGTGAAGGTGGTGTTGGCGGGCAGGGCATCCGCAGGCTGGATGGTGAACGAAGAGTCGCCCAGCCCCAAAAGC
>DZBA01000233.1 GCA_022729775.1 Anaerolinea thermophila
ATAACGCTGTGATGGCTCGTGGTATTTTAAGTCAAGAGCGTGCCAACAAAGCGTGAACCCGACAAGGGCAACGTCACGGTTGGCGTAGGCTCTGGTGAATAAAATTATGGTCTTGTGTTCTCGCACACGCGGGTTACGCAAACCGTTATATAGCATAGCGTGGCTGATTTCGAGTAAAATAAAACAATGAATATATTTGAACTCACGAAACTATTTGCTATATACATGCGTTCTTTGCGTAATAATTACGATAATCAAGTTGAATATTATGAAACAGAGAAAGGACATGCTCATCGGGAATTGAAATATTTTTTGGATTGGTTGAAAAATAACCAAGAACAATTGGACAGTTTGACTGCGCTTGAAAATGAATTGGCTCTCGCGCTCGAAGTCGCCAGCATAGCGCAGGTATGGGGCAACCCGTCACCGTTTCAGGACAGGATCAATGAGTTGCTTGTACGCGCTGGTCGCAAGCCGATCAACGCAGAAGCGGTAGAAACGCATGAAACAACTGACTTAATCGGCGCGGTGCATGAAACTGATTTAGGCGATAATCTTGTACGATTTGAGTATGTAGGTCAATATCGCCGCGCTAGAAAACTATTGAACAATTATGCTGCCGAGGTCAGCAACATGATGAATAAAAAATGACATTCTTTTTCCGCTTGACAAAAAATAACCCGTATTCTAAAATACATCTTGACAGCGCGTTGGATGCCCCCCTCATCCTGCCCGCTGTCATTTTTGTTATAATACATCCATGTCACGCCGCAGGAATTACGAATCGCAAAAGTCCGCGCTGGGTTGGCTGATGGTCGTCTTCCTGCTTTGCGCCTGCCTGTTTGCGATTTTGCAATGGATATTTGAAGCAATTGTGATAAAATATTTTTAACAACTGATTGCAGTCCTGCAAATTGACAGGACGTTTTGTCGGATGATGCGCCCGACGATTCTCGAAAGAGAGTCGTCGGGCGTTTTTTGTTACCTCTGGGAGCGCGTATGACGAACACAACAAAATCAACGTGGAGGCATGGGGATGCTGCCTGACCAATCCGCATGGCTACAGTATCCCATCGTGGCGGTCATTGTGCTGGCTGGCGCAGTCATCGCGCTTGGGTTTTATCGCCTGTTCCGCGACCTGATTTCATTCATGGAAAAACAGGACGCTTCGCGGGCTATCGAGCGCGAGACGCAGCGCAAATGGCAGGACGAGCAAGAAGTCAAACGGGATGAGCGTTGGCAAGGTTTTCTAAAGTCCATGCAGGACGAATGGATTAAACAGGATGGACGCAACAACGAAACGCTCAAAGACCTGATTGAAAAAGTGGATGAACTTATCGCGCTGGTGCGTAACCATGACGTAGATACCAAGCAGGGCATGGCGGTCATGCGCGAGCGCACTGGCAATACAGGCGCGCTGCGGTCGAGGGAGCAATGAGACTCTTCCGCGCATGGTGGCGCAGGTATGCCGATGACGCGCTGTTTATCCTCGGCTGCGTGTTTATCCTCATCGGCGCGTATGCCCTGCATCCCATTGCCGCGTGGTTCGTGGCAGGCGCGGAGTGTTTGATTGCAGGTTTCTTGATTGCATGGAGTAAGCGCAAATGATTTTGAGCAAAGCGTTATCATCTCGTCCCAAAAATATAGCGACACCGCCCACGTGGACGCGCCCTGAATTGGTCTCGACGTTGGGGTTACAGTCCGCATCGGGGCAGACTGTTTCCGCGGAAACAGCCAACAACGTGGCAACCGCGTACCGCTGCGTGAACATCATCAGCGACGACATCGCCAAAATGCCGCTGCAAACGTTTACCAGCCGCAGGTCAGGCGACATTGACCGATTGCGCGCTAATGCCTTTCAACAAAACATTGCCTACCGTTTGGAGAAAAAACCAAACCGCTGGCAAACGCCCTTCCAATTCAAAAAGCGCGTTATCACATGGCTGCTGCATTATGGCAATGCGTATGTGTGGAAACCGCCGCGCTCTGGCAACGAACTTTGGATTTTGTCATCCAACGTCACGTATCCCGTGTTTGACCCTGCGGGCAATCTTTGGTATTTGACGCGCTTCCGCAGTTCCACGCGAGACGAACCCATCCCCAGCGAGGAAATTTTACATTTGATGATCAACTCCGATGAAACAGGATTCTTGGGGCGCGGCGTGATACGGTACGCGCGTGACACCATTGGACGACAAATGAGCGCCCATGCCATGCAAAACACGCTGTATAAAAGCGGGTTGTCCGCTGCGGGTATCTTATGGCTCAACGGCGAGAGCAAACCAGAACAGCGCAAAAAAGTGCGCGAGATGTACGAGGAGACCATGAGCGGCGCGGACAATGCCGACCGCATTGCTGTTTTAGACAAAACAATTTCCAAGTTTGAGCCAATCACCATGAAGCCAACTGACGTGCAATTTTTACAAGGAATGCAGCAGAATGACGCGGAGATTGCAAACTTCTACGGTTTACCACTGCACAAATTGAACATGGGCAAACAGTCGTATGAGTCCAACGCACAACAACAACTGGATTACCTGACCACTACGCTCGACCCGTATGCCGTGCAATGGGAAGAAGCCGCCGCTCTGAAATGGCTGAGCGAAGCGGAGCAGGAATATACCTATTTCCGTTTTGAGCGGTCTGTGCTTTTGCGCAGCGACCCCAAGAGCCGAGGCGACTACCTCAATGGCGCAATCAACAATGGACGCATGAGTCCCAACGAAGCGCGGCAAATCGAGGATAGAACAGCGGATAAAAGCCCTGCCGCGAACAAATTATATATGCCCGTCAATATTAAACCCATGAGCGTTTTTGACGCAAAGACGCAAGGAGTACCCGATGAATCATAATCAATCTATCCGATGTTTTGAAGGCAGCGCCAAACCGCATGAGGCATTTTGGACAATCCGAAACGCGGCAGAGACGGGCGGCGAACCTGAAATTGAATTGTATGGCGCTATCTCTGAATACTCTTGGCTGGATGATGATGTCACGCCCAAGATGTTCAAATCCGCGCTGTATAAGGTTGGCAATGGCGGACCCGTCACGCTGCGCATTGATTCACCTGGCGGGGATGTGATTGCCGCGTCTGTCATCCGCTCGATTATTACCGACTACCCTGGCGACGTGACCGTGCGTATTGACGGAGTCGCGGCTTCGGCTGCGGTGATTGTGGCAATGGCAGGCAAGACGGTCAAGATTATGGACTCGGCGTACATGATGATTCATGACCCCGCGTACATGGTCTTTATGGCATACCTCGACATCGAGACATTGCAGCGATTGACCGACACGCTCAAATCCATCAAGACGGGCATTGTAGATACCTACGCCAGCCGCACAGGGTTGAGCGATGAAAAGTTGGCGCGGATGATGAAAGAAACCACATGGATCAGCGCGCGCGAGGCTGTCGAGATGGGCTTCGCCACAGAGGTCATCGAGGGCGGACAGGCGCAAAATAAAGACCGCGCGGTAGTGGTGAACGCGCTCAAAAGTTATGGGAATTTGCCGCAGGAATTGATTGCTAATATCGAAACTGCGGATACATTCGACCGCGAGGCGCAAGACCTACGCGATGAAATTCAACTTTATATATAAGGAGACAAAATGTTGAAACCGTATTTAGACGCAGTGAACGAAGCGGATGCGGAAGTCAAGCGCATTCGCCAAGAAATTGACACCGCTTTCAAGACGAACGATAAGCAGAAAGCGATGGACATGAAGCCCTCGCTGGACGAAGCCAAGAAGAAAGCGGACGACGCCAACGCGATGTATGTCTCGATGCGCGACTCTGGCGAGACCAGCGACGCTTCGCGCCGCTTTACCGCTGTCAATGGCGATGACCTCAATATTGGCATGTCGCAAAAAGAAGTGAAAAATTATTCGTTGATGCGCGCTATTCGCGCCGCTGCGGATTCCAGTTCCAACCCGCGCGCGTGGGACGCTGCAGGTCTTGAATTGGAAGCGAGCCGCGCTGTTGCGGAAAAACTCGGACGCGACCCGCAGGGATTCTTTGTCCCCTGGGAGATTCAAAACGCTGGACTGCGCCGCCCTTCCAACACCCAAAAAGCGGGCGACCCGACATCGGGCGGTTATTTGGTTGCAACCGAGATGATGGCTGATTCGTTTATTGACGTGCTGCGCAATAGCATGGTTTTGAAACAGGCTGGCGCGCGCGTGATGACGGGTCTCATCGGTGATGTAGAAATCCCGAAGAAAACCGCGACCTCGACCGCGTATTGGGTAGGCGAAGGAAACGCGCCGACCAAGAGCGCGTTGACATTTGGTCAGGTGACTGCCCGTCCGCGCACGGTGGCGGCATACGCCCAATTGACCCGCAAGTTGTTGAAGCAAGCTACCCCCGACGCGGAAATGCTTATCCGTGATGACATTGCGCAAACCCTCGCGCTGGCTGCGGATAAAACTGCGCTGTTTGGCGCTGGCTCGGCAAATGAGCCGCTCGGCATTGCCTACACCACTGGCATTGGCGCAGTGGTTGGCGGCACGGATGGCGCAAACCCTGATTGGTCTGACATTGTTGACCTCGAAGGAGAAATCGCGCTGGAAAATGCGCTGGTTGGCAAACTCGGATACATCACCAATACGAAGGTGCAAGCCTTCCTGAAAAAGACCCGACACAACGCCACTTACGGCGACCGCTATTTGATGGACCCGAATGATCGGGCGTTGAACGGTCATCCGATGTATGTCACCAACCAAGTGCCTTCCACGTTGGTCAAGGGCAGTTCGAGCGCGTGTTCAGCGATTTTGTTTGGAAATTGGGACGACCTGGTATTTCTGTATTGGGGCGGTCTCGATGTGATTGTAGACCCCTACACCAACAGCACCAGCGGGGACGTGCTGATTACCTCCATGCAGGACATGGACATTGTGATCCGCCGCCCGCAGTCGTTTGCGGCGATGCTCGACGCGACCACCGCATAAGGAGATTTTGCTATGTTCTCTGTTTTGAAGAACGCGAAGGTTTCCATCCAAGCGCTCAAATCCGCCGACAACGAAACGTTGACGGGTACGGGCGTGGATATGCTCGGCTTTGATTCGGTGGCGTTTATCGCTGGCGCGTTGGAAGGTGAGTCGTTGTCCTTTGCCATCAAAGCGCAGCAAGCCGCCGTGTCAGATTATTCGGACGCGGCAGATTTGGCGGGTACATCGGTGGCGTTTGCGACCACCATCCCCGCCAAAGGCTTGACCACGCTTGAGATTGTCCAACCGAATGAGCGCTATGTGCGCCCGCTGGTGACGGTCCCCAATGCGGCAGCCGCGACCCCCACGTTTTGCGTGGCGATTCAGTTCAACGCGAAAGACCTGCCGCAGACCAACGCGGGCGAGTTGCATGTTTCGCCTGTTGAGGGTACTGCCTAACGGAGGCTGTGATGCGCGTGATTGTGCTGCGGTCTACGTTTGTGGCGGGCGTGGTAGTGCAGGCGGATTCCGCGCCTGTGGAAATGGCAGATGCTGCCGCGCTGCAATTGATTGCGATGGGCAAAGCCATGC
>DZBA01000234.1 GCA_022729775.1 Anaerolinea thermophila
TTCATGAAATGCGATTATACAATAAGATTATTGGATGATATTCCCACAAGATACGAGTGTGCACGCAAAGGTTGTCACGTGGGACTGCAAAATCTCCCGATTTTGCCTCGAAAGTCAGGAGACTTTCGAATCCATCCCTGACATGTTTTGCGTGCATACAGATACGATCATCTTTATAAATCGAAACGATCCCGCTGGGCGTGTCTAATTTTGTCGGCTTGCTTGCCTATATCTTTTACCACCGAGATACTGAAGCGCGGAGAAAACCTTCAAATTGGACTTTGGGAGACTGACTCTCTGTTTCAGATGAAATTTCTGAAATTCCGACGGTGTAGTATAATGAATTTATGAAAATTCAGCGGTTAATGCTCTCGGAAATCGAAAAATCCATCATTTCGGGCAAGGTTTTGGTGTTATATGGTCCGCGTCAGGTGGGGAAGACCACGCTTGCCAAAGACCTGCTGGATTCGCTCTCCGTGCGGACACGTTTTATCAACGCAGATGAGCTGCTTTACCGTGAAGCGCTCGCCAGCCAAAATCTGAAAACGTTAAACGAGGTTTTGGGCGGCGCAGATTTTCTCGTTATAGATGAAGCCCAGCGCGTGCCGGAAATTGGGCTCAATCTCAAAATTTTGATTGATAACCATCCGAATATCACTATCCTTGCGACAGGCTCTGCTTCGTTTGACCTTGCCAACAAAATCAACGAACCGTTGACCGGTCGCAAGTTGACCTTTACCTTGTATCCGTTCAGTTATCCTGAATTGAGCAGCAGCCTCGGCGCGCTCGAAGCGCGCGCCCAACTTGAACGCTGGCTGGTCTGGGGTGCGTATCCCGTTATTGCCACAACCGATGATGTGACTCTGCGCGAACGGCTGCTGGGAGAATTGGTCGGTTCTTATTTATACCGCGACATGCTCGAACTGGAAGGAATCCGCCGCGCCGATAAAATTGTGGATCTGCTGCGCCTGCTGGCGTTTCAAATCGGGCATGAGGTTTCGCTTACCGAATTGGGAACAAATCTCGGATTGAATCGTGAAACAGTGGAACGGTATCTCGACCTGCTCGAAAAAGTTTTTGTCATCTTCCGCGTGCGCGGGTTTTCACGCAACCTGCGCAAAGAAGTGACAAAGAATTCTCGCTATTATTTTTACGATAACGGCGTGCGGAATAGTTTAATTCAAAACTTAAATTCGCTTGCAGTGCGAGACGATATTGGCATGTTGTGGGAAAATTTTTTGATGGTGGAACGCCGCAAAGCGAATCAGATTGCGGGGCGTTCGGTGAACGCTTACTTTTGGCGCACATACGACCAAAAAGAAATTGACTATATCGAGGAACACGGTGGACGACTCCGCGCGTACGAGTTCAAATGGAAACAGGGTGAAATCAAAAAAACCACGCGCGAGACGTTTTTGAACGCCTACCCCAACACAGAGATGAATGTCATAACACAGGAAAACTTCGAAGAGTTTCTTAAATGACCTATCATTCTTCATTCTTCATTTCACACTTACTCCTGCCCCGCCCTTAACCTCAAATACGAATCATATCTTTCCGCGCGGACTTTACCTTCCTTCACGGCTTTCAACACCGCACAGCCGGGTTCGTGGATGTGCGAGCAATCGCTAAATTGGCAATGCTGCACAAGGTCGCGCAGGTCAGGGAAGTACGCGTCCATTTCTTCGGGTTCGGTATCCCACAGCGCGAGACTTTTCCAGCCGGGCGTATCCGCCACATATCCGCCGCCATCAAGCGGGAACATCTGGCGCGTGACCGTTGTGTGCCTGCCTTCTTTCAGGATTGCGCTGACCTCGCTTACCGCAAGTCCCAGCCCGCCTTGAAGCATATTCAACAAGCTGGATTTTCCCACGCCACTGGGACCTGCCAGCGCGCTGATTTTATTCTGCAACTGCGCTTTCAATTCATCAAGTCCCGCGCGGGTTTTGGTGGATGTATAAATAACGCGGTAGCCGATGGACTCGTACATCCCAAACATTTCTTTCGCCTTGTCAACGAGGTCAACTTTATTTGCCACAATCACAGCGGGGACTCTTTGTTTTTCTGTGATGACAAGAAACCTATCCAACATTCGCAAGCGCGGACTTGGATCCGCGCACGCGAAGACAAACACGGCTTGATCCGCGTTGGCGAGCAAAATCTGGCGATATTCCCCCTGCGGGCGCGGATCCAGTCTGATGATAGAACGCTTGCGCTCGTCAACAGATTCGATCACGCCGCTGCCATCGGTCAACACCGTGATTTGAACATGGTCGCCCAGCGCGGCAATATCGCCGGTGGCGCGTCCCTGCTTCAACTTACCCCGCAATTGACAAATGACAAAGCCCGCATCGGTTTCCACTGTAAAGAAACCAGATTGGGCTTTGATGATTAAACCGTATTTTTGAACTTCACTGGACAATTTTTATCAGCCTTTTATTGAGCTCCGCCGGGTGGGGTCGGCGTATAGGGTGGTTCGCCAATTTCGCCAAAGTCGTAGAACTTGCGTCCTGGCGAACCGAAGTAGTAGGTCTCGACCATGGCGCGGAACATCGGCACAGCGTATTCTGAACCTTCGCCGATATTTTCGACGATGACCGCAATGGCAATGTCGGGTTTCAATTCCGGGTTTGAGCCATTCAGTGTATAACCGGCAAACCAGGCGTGTGACTTACCGTTCCCTGATTCTGCGGTACCGGTTTTGCCTGCCACATCAAATTGGATGCCAAGCAGGTTTTGACGCGCTGTGCCTTTGGGGTTTTGTGTGACCATCAACAAGGCTTCGCGCATGATTTCCAAATTTTCAGGGCGGATGGGAAGCGTGCTGCGCGCTTCGGGCTTGAATATTAATTTTGGCGCGCCTTCCACTGGCAGGATTTTCTCCACAATTTGCGGACGATATAACGTCCCGCCGTTTGCAATGGCAGCCATGAAATTCGCCACCTGCAAAGGTGTGACCAGCATATCTCCCTGCCCAATGGATTGATTGACCGCATCCACTGGCGTGGCGGGGTCGTTGATTTGCCCGGCGGCTTCTTCGATTTGTCCAATGCCCGTCGGAGAGCCAAGCCCAAAAGCGCGCGCCATTTTTGCAATATCGCTCCTGCGGTCAAAGTTGAACAAGTCCAACCCGATGTGCCAGAAATACGGATTGCACGAGCGCATCAAGCCTTGCTGTAATGTCAGAACGCCCGATGGAAGCGTGGATGAATTATCGCAAAATTCTCCGGCGGCAACAGCTTGTTGGCAGTGTTCATACGTCCAGTCATACAAAACGCGGTCAGGGAGTTCGGTGAATTCATATTGACAGTTGTAGGTGGTGTCTTTTAAGTACAAGCCGCTTTCCAGCGCGGCAGCCATGGTGATTGTTTTGAACGCGGAGCCAAGCGGATACTGTCCCTGCGAAGCGCGGTTCAGAAGCGGCTGCGCGGTGTTGTTCAAAAGATCAGCAAGCCCGATGTTATTTGGGTTGTTTGGCTCAAACAGGTTCGGGTCAAAGTCCGGTGAGGATGCCATTGCAAGCACCCTGCCTGTATCTGCCTCCATCACGACAATGGCGCCGCGGAAAAATTCAATGGCTTTTTGCGCGTGATATTGCAAGTTGCTGTCGAGCGTTAAATAAACTGAATCTGCTGGCTCGGAGGGTGTTTGTCCCAGGGTGGCGACAATCTGCCCGGTGGGAGAAACCACGCGCAAGATTCCGCCGTGCTTTCCCGCGAGATAATCCTCTGCCCATTTTTCAATTCCCGCCTGCCCGACTTTTTCACTGCCGTCATATCCAAGCCGCCGGTAGGTGTTCATATCTTCCGGGGAGATGGAAAGCGAGTAGCCCACCACTTGCGGCGCAAGTCCGGTTCGGAAGTAATAACGCGAGTTATACGGCTCAGAGATGACAAGTCCGCCGGGGTTGATGGCAAGCAGGCGCGTGGCTTCTTCGCGCGTGCCTTCGCACATCGGGATATACCAACCCGCGCCAAGCGCGTCTATCTGGTCGCGGATGTATTCGGGGTCATATCCGCAAAGGCTGCCCAATTCTTCGACAAGCGTGTTGATGATTTCGTAATCAATCTGTTCGGTTTGAATGCCAAACGCAAACGCATCGGATTGCGAAACGAGCGCGTTCCCTTCGCGGTCATAGATGTTCCCGCGCGAGGGCGCGTTGTATTCCATGGCGAGCTGGTTTCCATCTGCGAGTTCTGGCAGAATTAGCATCGGCTCCCAATTCACCTTCCACGCGCTGTCTTCATTATCGAGCCGCATGAGGATGCTGCGCTGAATGTCGCCTGCCAATGCGGTGTGATAGGTAATGCTGTACGCGACTTCCGCGTGGCGCGGGCTGACCTGCGATGAATTAATTGTAAAGTCAAACGACGCGGCGCTCATGGCGTTTAACGAGTCGCTGTGTTTTTTAGAAAACTCTTCAAGGCTGATGGCTTCGCGGCTGGCTTTGGAAAGCATGTTATACATGCTGTCGTAACCGTCTTTTTGAAATGCCTGCAAATAATCTTTCACCGCCGACTGCACATCGGGCGCGGAAATTTTTGTCACCACCGCTGTCGGTAAAACCGATGTCGGCGTTGACTCTACAAATGGGTTACTGATAAGGGGCGCACCTGAATCTCCGCCTGAACCACACGCCGACAGAAAGGCGATGATGAGTAAAAAATTAATCAAACGTAGAACTTTCATACTTTTCCTTTTTTCTTGCCCGGACTTCGCAAAGTCTACTTGCGAAAGTTTCAAAGAGTCCGTTTTTATCTTTTCAAAATTTCATCCGATACGGGACATTCATACTTCAAGAAGTTTTGACAAGCGCGGGAAATATCCGCTGTAAATGAAATATCCATCTTGTGCAATATCCGCGCAAGGTGACACAAGGGGAGTCCCATTACGCTGGCGTAACATCCGCGCATGGATTCAACCGGGTTGAAATCGGGATGCTGAATTGCATACGCGCCGGCTTTATCCATTGGGTCGCCGCTGCGGATGTATGCCGCGATTTCTTCATCGGAATATGCGCGCATCGGCACATCGGTCACACACAGTTCGACGAGTATTTTTTCATCGCGCGCGCGGTATGCCGCAACACCGGTGAAGACCTGATGAGTCCGCCCGCGCAGCTGACTCAACATCCGCGCCGCGTCTGCCGCGTCTTTGGGCTTGCCGAGAATTTCCGCGCCGTCTATCACTGCCGTATCCGAGCCGATGATGATTTCATCCGCGCGCGCAAATGGGATGGCTGCCCGCGCTTTATCCTGCGCGAGGCGCGTCACATAATCGCGCGGAGCTTCGCCCGCAGCCTGACTCTCATCCACATCCGCTGAATGCGCGCGGTATGAAAGTTCTCCAAGCGCAAGCAGCTGCCTGCGGCGCGGAGAATTGGACGCCAACAGTAAAACGCTTTCATTATTCACGCAAAGAATTCTAACACAATCCTTTTTTGTGTTTTGTCTCTGGCAAGTTCGCTTTTGAAGATGTACAATAAGGCGAAAATGTCTAGTCAAACGG
>DZBA01000015.1 GCA_022729775.1 Anaerolinea thermophila
AAAAATGCTATAATGTGATTACGTCTGACAGGCTTGCAAACGGGACGCGCTTTTGCGCGTCCCGTTTTACTTTAAGAGGATACCGCATGATTGCTTGGTTGAAAAAGCAGGACCGCAACGAGTTGGCATATTGGAGCGGCGTGACGCTGCTGGGGGTAGGTCTGGCGCACGCTGAATCCATCGGAGTCGCGCTGGCGGCTGTGGGTGGCGTGATGATTCTGGAAAGCGTCCTAACCTCATACCTCGCCGCGTGGATGGGGAAGGGGTAACGAATGCCGCTGAATCCGTCCATGATTTACAGGTCACAAATGGCAGACCAAACCGCACAGCCGGTGCGCGTCTCGGTGCGCGCTACCAGTCAAACCGGCGACGCCATCACGCCAGAGTCTTCGCTTTCCGTCTCGGCGGTGCTGGCAGCCATCACCGTGCTGGCAGAGGATTTATCATCTCTTCCGCTGATTCTCTATGCCCGCCGTGGGCGCAACAAAGTGCGCGTGTGGGATAGCCATTATTATCGTTTATTGCATGACCAACCTAACCCCGAACAATCCAGCATGGTCTTCCGCGAATTGATGATGAGTCACCTTCTTGCGTATGGTAATTTTTATGGGCAATTGATCCTGGACAAGCGCGGAGAAGTGGCTGAGATTTGGGCATTGCGACCCGATAGAATGACCGTGCAGCGCAAGAACGGCGAGCGGATTTATACCTACCAAAAGAGCGACGGCAAGCCGCTCGTCTTCTTTGCCGACGAGCTGATACATATCCCCGCGTTTGGTTTTGATGGTCTAGTCGGTTATAGCCGCATCGCGCTGGCGCGTAACGCCATCGGTCTATCAATGTCTACTGAGACCTATGGCAGCAAGTTCTTTGCGAATGGCGCAAACCCCGGCATGATCTACAAACACCCCGGTATTCTGGGGGATGGCGCGTATGAGCGATTGAAAGAATCGCTTGACGCGCGGACAGGGGCAGACAACGCGCACAAGACCATTATCCTCGAAGAAAATATGAGCGTCGAGAAGATCGGCATCCCGCCCGATGACGCGCAATTTTTAGAGACGCGCAAATTCCAAGTAAGCGAGATTGCGCGAATTTTCCGCGTCCCGCCGCACATGATTGGCGATGTGGAGCGGTCTACCAGTTGGGGCAGCGGCATTGATAGCCAGGAACAGGGCTATGTCAATCACACCCTGCGCCCCTGGGCAAGGCGCATCGAGGAATATCTCGGATTGCAGGTCATACCGCAAGCCATGCGCGTTGACCACTTCGTCGAGCATCTAATGGATGGACTCTTGCGCGGCGACATTGCGACCCGCTATGAGGCGTATGTCAAAGCAATCAATAATGGCATTATGTCACCAAACGAAGTCCGCAGCAAAGAAAACATGAATCCATATAAAGAGGGCGATACCTACTGGCGACCTCAAAACATGGAAGCAGTAGACAACCCTGCGCCGACCATCCCCGCGCCAGCGGTAGAGCCTGCGCGGATTGAAGATGATGACATGGAAGACGATGACGCCGACGACCAGACCCCGGACGACGACAGCGCCGCGGCTGCGCTCAAACCTTTGTGGAGTGACGCGCTCGGAAGAATCGCGCGGCGTGAGGCGAATGACCTGCGCGGGGCATTATCGCGGCTGCAAAAGAGCGGCGATATAGAGGCGTTCTGTGAGTTTGTCGAATCATTCTACGCCGACCATGGCGACTTTGCATTGAAGCAGTTGACTCCCGTCGTCAACGCTGAATTTATACTGTGGGGAAACGACCTGCGCGGCAGGGTTGCGGACGCGATCCGCGCGGTAGTGGAAGCGCGGCGTGAGGAAATTTTGAACGCGGGCGTGGATGATATTGCCGATGTGATCGGGGAGGCGCGTTTGTGGTATCAGTTCCGTGAAAGTTTGGAGGCGGAGCGGTGAAATTGAAACTTTCAGACATGCGCGAAATCCATGACGGAGTCCCGGCGGCGATCCTCGGCGGCGGACCATCGCTGATTGAGGATATGACGCGCCTGCCGCCCAGGTGCATCAAGATTGCCGTCAATTACCACGCGCTGCATCATTTGCCCTACGTGGATTACATGGTCTATAACGACGAGCCGAAGACCAACCCGCTGCAAGCGCAGGCTGTCTTTGAGCATCGGACAATCCACGTCTCACCGGAGCCGACCAGCGATGTCGAGTTTGACGTTGAGAACGTGTGGACGGGATTTTTTTCATCCAATACCGCTACATGGTTCGGGTTATGGCTTGGATGTGACCCGGTGATTTTGTGCGGGATGGACTGTTATCAAGGCGCGGTAAAACACTGCCCGCCGAGTACCTACCATTCCCCGATGTTTGATTACCCGCTCGATTTTTATACACGCCCGTGGGCGGAGGATTGCAGGAACAGCGTACCAAACCCGGAGCGCATCCGCGTGATGTCTGGTCCGCTTACGAGCATCTTTCCGCCATATATTAGAAAGTAGGTAGACATGAATAAAAAATTTGAGCCTGTTCTATATTCACAGCCGTTCTTTGTGGAGCGGCTGGCGGCGTTGAATCGCGCCGAGATTTTGCCGAAGATCGAAAGCGGCGTAGTGGCGCACCTTGATTTTGTGGCGCGTGTGTTTGGTACTGGCAAGATGAATGCCCCGTATCAATTCAACGACGCGGAATTATCAGAGTTTGCCGCGAGTTTTTCCGGGCAGCCCTTCCTGCGCAACCACGACCAGTATGACATCGCCGCGCGGGACGGGACAATCATTGCATCGGAGTTGGACGCGGGCGAGTTCAAGCAAACCATTCGCCTTACCACGCGCGAGGGGATGCTCAATTATGTGGAGGGTCGGATTGATCGCTTCTCAATCGGCTGGGACGCTGAGCGGATGACATGCTCGATTTGCGGCATGGATTATCTCGGCGGCGAGTGTGCGCATATTGCCGGGCGCAAGTATGAAATCGTCACTGGCAATCAAACCGCACTGATTGTCTTCCACAACCCGCGCGGCATCGAGACCAGCGCCGTCAACGTCCCGGCTGTGGAGGGGACGCACATCGAAGCCCAGTTGCAGGCGTTGAAGTCTGCGCTGCTGGAAAAGAAACAAAGTGAATCAACCGCTACGCAAGAGCAGGAGCTCGATCCGCTGGCGGATAAAGCCCAACACGAAGCAACCATCGAGCGGCTGGCGCAGGTGCGCTTGAATTATCTCGAAGTTGCGACGCGGGCATTACGTCAATTACCAAGAGGTGACACTGTGAATATTCGTGAAAAGATCGCGGCACGCGCCGCGAAACTTGACCGCGCAAAGGAACTGACCGAATTGGCAGACAACGAAGGGCGCAACCTGAACGATGAAGAGCGCGCCGAGTTTGAAGGCTGCCTGTCCGAAGCCGACGCGCTGGCGGCGGAAGTGACCCAATTCAACGATGACCGCGCCAAATTGCGCGCTGCGTTGGAATTGGAAATCTCCGCTCCCGCAACCCCGAAGGCGGAAAAGAACGAACCCGCTACCGACCCCAAACGGAAGACCCGCGCCGAGTTTGACGCGCTGTCCGCTGCTGAAAAATCCGCCTTTGTGAAAGTCGGCGGAAAGATTGAATAAGACGAGGTGAACAATGAGTAACACTTTGACAAACTTGATCCCGACCATTTACGCAGCGAAGGACATCGTGCTGCGCGAGATGACCGGCTTTATCCCCGCCGTGATGCTGGACGCCAGCGCGGAGATGGCAGCCAAAGACCAGACCATCCGCTTCCCGGTTGTGCCGGCAATGGCAGCGGGCAATATCACCGCCGCCGCCACAGGTCCTGATCCCAGCGCAACCACGCAGGGCAGCGATACCATGACCATCAGCAAATCGCGCGGCGTCTCGTTTTTCTGGGAGGCTGAGGAAGTCAAGAGCCTCGGCTCGAATTATGAAATCATCCTGCGCGACCAATTCGCCCAGGCGATGCGCACCCTGCGCAACGAAGTAGAGACCGACCTTGCCGCGTTGTATGTGTCTGCCAGCCGCGCTTATGGCACGGCGGGAACCGCGCCATTTGACAGCACCAACAAGATCACCTTTACCGCGCAACTTCGCAAGATTTTGATGGACAACGGCGCGCCCGATTCAGACTTGCAGCTGGTCATTGATACCACCGCAGGCGCTGCTTTGCGCTCACTGGTTGAACTCTACAAGGTCAACGAGAGCGGCAACGACTCCCTGTTGCGCCGTGGCGTGCTGCAAGACCTGCATGGCTTTATGGTGCGCGAGTCCGCGCAAGTCAAGAGTCACATTAAGGGAACTGCCGCCTCTTACGCGGTAGACCTAACCGCTGGTTATGCGGCAGGCTCGACCACTATCCATGTGGACACCGGAACCGGGACGATTTTGGCGGGCGATGTCCTGACCAATACAAAGACTGCGCGCGATACCAACAAGTACATCGTCAAGACCGGCTTTGCTGGTGATGGTGATGGCGACATTGTTTTGCAGAACCCCGGCAACAAAATCGCGTGGGTTAATAACGACCCGGTGGCGGTTGGAAACAGCTACACCGCGAACATGGCTTTCAGTCGCCAGGCGATTCACCTCGCCATGCGCCAGCCCGCCATGCCCGAAGGCGGTGACGCCGCCGACGATGTGATGGCGATCACCGACGAAGCGACTGGTATCACCTTCCAGATCGCCATGTACCGCCAGCGCCGCCGCATTGCTTACGAAGTCGGCTTGGCGTGGGGCGTGAAGGCTGTCAAGCCCGAAGCCATCGCCCTCTTGCTTGGGTAAGATCATGGCTGAATATGTGCTGATGAAGCGCGGCGAAGCGACGATGCACGTCCCGACATCCAAACTCGCGGAATATCTCGCGGATGGTTGGGAGGAAGTGGCGCGTATTCCTATCGCAGCGGAAGCCCACACAACGCCCGAAAACGCGGCTAAACAGCCCTACAACGCTCCAAAAAGCGATGAATGGTATGAAGAACCGCCCAAGAGCAAAAAGGGCAAATAAACGCCGATAGCGGGATTCTTTTATTGTTTCTCCTCCCGTGTCGCCCCGACGGATGGTTTTTTCCTTTTTCATCCGTCGGGGATTGAGAGAGCCAACTATGACCACCACAAAATTAGTTACCGCCCCAACAGTCGAACCTGTCACGCTCACAGAGGCGAAATCCTTCCTGCGCGTTGACGGCACGTCCGACGATACGCTAATCACATCCCTGATTGTAGGCGCGCGCGAGACCTGCGAAGAAATATCCCGCCGCGCGTTTATCACCCAGACGTGGGATTACATCCTCGATGATTACCCGATCCGCGCGACAGTCGTTTTGCCGCGTCCGCGTTTGATTAGCGTGGTTTCTGTCACCTGTTACGACAGCGACGGAGTCGCGCACGCGCACACCGATTACACGGTAGACACGCGCAGCGAGCCGGGCAAGTTGACCTTTGACTCTTTCCCATCCATCGCGCTGGCGGAGAGCGGCGGGCTGGTGATACGGTTCACGGCTGGATATGGCGCGGCGGCGGCAAACGTCCCGCAGCGCGTGAAAGATGTCATTTTGAATTTGCTCGCGTACCGCTACGAGAACCGCGAGACCTTTGCAATCCCAACCTACGTGACGCAGGCGATGCTTTCCGAGAGGGCTGTATGGTCCTGAAAATGAGCATTGCCGAGATGCGCACGCGCATTACGCTGCAAACGCCGACGGTCAACTTGGGAAGCGGCGGAGCGCAGCGGGCGACCTACGCCAACGCAACCACCACCCCGACAGTCTGGGCGAAGTGGGTCAACGCGCACGGCGACGAAGCAATCAGCGGCGATGCGGAGAAATCCGCGCAGCGCGCCACGGTGACGATCCGCGCGCGCAGCGATGTGAAAGCCACCTGGCAGATTTTGAAAGACAGCGAAGCGTGGCGCGTCCTGTCCGTTGATGAAGTCTATGACGGCAACCGCTGGACCGTGATGATCGTCGAGCAAATAAAAGGCACGGTGAACTGATGAAATCTACGTTCAACGTGAGCGGAATGGAGGTCTACATCGAAAACCTGATGAAAGCGGGTAAGGATGTGGATTTGGTCGCGCGTGAAGTGCTGGCGGAAGTTGCCAAGGATATGCATTCAGAGATGCTTTCAAAATGTCCTACCGACAGCCTGCTGGAATACATCCGTATTCATACGCCGACTAGCGAAGGTCACTATAACTATGTCAACGTTGGGATTCTGTACGGGCTTGAATATACGCCCGGTGATGTGATGCGCAAGGCAAACGCGATTGAGTACGGTCACATCAAACGTAATGGCAAAGGAAACGTCGCTCCAATTCCGTTTATCCGCCCGGCGGTTATCAAAGGACGTGCAAAACTTAACCAACTTGCCGAACAAAAATTTAAGGCGGCAGGGCTGGCGGACTCATGACGACGATCTTCGAGCGCGTGAGTACCGCGCTGGCGACACTTTCCCCTGCCATCCCCTACGCGATGGACGTATACGAAACGACGACCACGCTGCCCGATATTTTCATTGCGTACCATGTGATTTATAGCGACGCGCGCGATCATCACGACAACGCCGAGTCGCTGCGCGGGTATCTGGTGCAAATCAGCACGTACAGCCGCGCGGATTTGGTCAACTTGCCAAACGTGGACGCGGCGATGCGGGCGGCTGGTTTTGTGAAATCTACCGGAAGGCAAATTCCAAAGGACTCGCAGAGCGGTCACTATGGATATGCCCAGGACTATTTTTATTTAGAAGACAACCTGTAAGGAGGTTGACCAATGACCGATTACACCCTCATTAAAGGCGTGGACAAACTGTACTATGCCATTGTGACCCAGGACGATGCGAGCGTGTACATTGCGGGAACGCCCGCCGCGCTTGCGCCGCTAAAACTGGCAGCGCAGACGCCCGCCAGCAATAGCAAGACCGAATATTTTGACAACCAACCCTTCTTGACCATGAGCGCGGAAGGCGAGACCAAAATCAAAATTGACATTACCGCGCTGCCGCTCGATGTGGAAGCCGCCCTGCTGGGCAAGGTCTATGACGTGACTAACAAGGCGATCTATGACAACAACGGCACGCCGCCCGATGTGGCGCTTGGTTTCCGCGCAAAAAAGAGCGACGGCACTTTCATGCTGTTTTGGTTCTTGAAGGGAACATTCATGCCCTTCCCCGAAGAGGCAGCCACCGAGACCGACACGCCCGACCCGAAAGGTCTGAGCCTTGAATTTACGGCGGTGCGCACGGTCCACCAATTTGACCTTGACGGCGGCACGACCACCGACTCCGTGAAGCGCGTCAAGACCGACGACCAGACGAAGGTTGCGACCTGGTTTGACGCGGTAGCGACTCCGAGTCCGTCCGCGCCGAGCGCGCTGACTGTCACGCCTTCCCCGGCTGATGGCGCTTCGAGTGTGGCTATCAATGTTTCCCCGACCCTGACCTTCAACAACGCGCTGCGCACTGGCACGACTGGCGTTGTGCTGACTAAAGCGGATGGAGCGATTGTCGCATCCGCCATCACCATTGACGCCGCAGCGAAGATCATCACGATCAACCCGACGAGCGACTTGGCGAACTCTACCACCTACCTGATTACCATTGCAGGCGCGACAGATATTTATGGGCAGACGCTGGCGAATACTGTTATCAATTTTGAGACGGTGGCTCCGTAAGAGATTTGCGATTAACGATTGTGCTGCCCGGTGGAAAATATCCGCCGGGCAGCGATTGGAAAAAAATGACAGACATCGAACTTAAGTTCTACGAACCGCAAACAGACGAAGTGTGCAAGACATATATTGCGCCGCGCGTAAAAACCAAAGTGCTGAAACATGGCATTAGGCTGGCGAAGCAGATCGGCAACCCGAAAAACATGGACGAGGCGCAAGTGGATGCACTGCTGGACTTCGTGGTGGAATTATTCGGCGAGCAGTTTACCCGCGAAGAATTGGAAGAGCAGACCGACCTGCTGGAATGTATCTCCGTGATGCAGGCGTTATTCGGACGGGTCAATTTGCTGGCAATGACACAGAGACCGCAAACCCCAAACCCTACGAAGCCGCCGACGACTCAATACCAACAGCGGAGATAGACGACGGCGGTGAATGGGTTTTAGATTTGGAATGTCAACTGGTAGATATGTTCCGCTGGTCTATTAATGAAATTGACGAGACAGACATCGATAGCCTGATTCCGTTTGTGTTCCATTATCCGCGCTGGAAGGCAAAGCAGGCGACGAGCAAAAAACACGCGGCTGAAAAATCCGCGTATGCAGATGAGGCTAGCTGGTTATGAGTAACGTATTAGGCGCAACTCCAAAGATTGATACTACCGATTTCCAGAACGGCATAAAACATATGAATGCCGCGCTACGTGCATTGGAATCCGGCTTCAAGGCAAACGCCGCGAGCCTGGGCGATTGGTCGAAGACGGCGACAGGGTTGGAGATGCGCTCGAAAAGTTTGGAGCAGCAGATCGGGGTGCAGAAGCAAAAGGTGGACACGCTGCGCGAGGCATACGAAAAAGCCAAAACCGAAACGGGCGAGACAAGCACACAGACATTAAACGCGGCAACGGCATATAACAAAGCAGCGGAAACGCTTGGCAACATGGAAGGGGAATTGACCGACACCAATTCGTCGCTGGCAGAGATGAGCGACGAAAGTGGAGCGGCAGGCGATAGCGTGGAGGAGTTGGGAACGAGCGCCGACGAGACCGGCGGTCAATTATTCACATTGCAGGATGCGCTTGGGGCAGTTGGAGCGGTGGCGGGGATTGCCGTGACCGCGATTACAGCGGTGGGCGCTGCGGCGTTGGCTGCGGCTGGCGGCGTGGCGGCGCTGGCGTTGAATGCCTCGGAATATGGATCGCAATTTGCGGACCTATCTGTAAAGACGGGCATATCCACAACGCGCCTGCAAGAATTGAATTATGCGAGCGAAATTCTCGGCACGTCGCTGGACACAATTACCGGAGCGCAGGCGCGTTTGATTCGCTCGATGGATGACGCGAAAGGCGGGACGGGCGACCAGGCGGAAGCGTTTAAGTCGCTCGGCATATCAGTCACCGATGCGGGCGGGAATTTGCGCAATGCGGATGATGTATTTAGCGAGGCATTGGACGCTCTTGGCGGAATCGAAAATGCGGCGGAGCGGGACGCGCTGGCGATGGGCATTTTTGGGAAATCCGCGCAGGAATTGAATCCGCTCATTAAGGCGGGCAGCGACGAGTTGGCGCGGCTAAGCGCGGAAGCCTCCACAATGGGCGCGGTAATGTCTGAGGAGGGAGTCGCTGCTGCTGATGAATTTGGCGACAAGCTGGCAGGGTTGAAACTCGGCTTTCAGGGCGTCGTCGCGCAGATCGGGCTAGTTTTCCTTCCCGGTCTTTCAGGCGTGGCAGACAAGGCTGGCGGATATTTACAGCAACTCGTAGACATTGTGCAAGGCAGCGGTGGAGACGTTGGGAACATTGCAGCGGGGATTGGGGAATTGCTGGGAACGGTTATATCTGACTTGGCAGCGCAAGCGCCGGAACTTTTGCAAATTGGAACAACCCTGATTGAAAGCGTTTTAGATTCGATTACCGCCGCGCTGCCTGTTCTATTGCCGGCGGCGGCTTCGATTATCACTTCATTGGTGAATTTTATTTCGTCAAATCTAGGGACAATTTTACAGAGCGGAATCCAGATTATATTGACCCTGATTGACGCGCTGATTGCAAACGCCCCGATGCTCATAGAAGCTGCATTGCAGGCGGTGGTCACATTGGCGCAGAGTTTGAGCGAGGCTGCCCCGACATTGATTCCGCGCGTGGTAGAGATGATAATTTTGATTGTCAACACGCTAATCGAAAACGCACCCCTGCTTATTGACGCGGCTTTACAGCTGATAATCGGTCTGGCGCAAGGTATCATCGCTGCGCTACCGATATTGATAGAGAATATCCCGCTGATTGTGACCGCAATTTTTGACGCGCTGGTGGAAGCCGCCCCGATGATTGGAGCGGCTGCGATCACCCTTATCAATACCCTATGGCGCGGTATCATCGATCTATTACCGACAATTGGAAAAGCAGGCGTTGAATTGGTTATCGCGGCTATAAAAGGCATTGAGAGTCTCAAGGACTCTTTGCGCGAGGCTGGAGAAAATATCGTTATAGGGCTTTGGGAGGGCATGGACGAGAATATTGACTGGCTGCTCGGTAATGTGATGGGATTTGCGCAGTCTGTGATTGACGCGGTAAAAGAGGCACTTGGTATGCAGTCGCCATCCAAGAAGGGCGTCGCCGTTGGAAAGAACTTGGTGGAGTCTATCGGACTTGGTGGTATGCAGGCATTACCGCAAGTTAACCGAGCTTTTGCGGGCATGGCAAATCAGATGGCGTTGGTGGCGGCGCGGAACAGCGCGCAGACCGCAGTGGGAGCGGGCGAAATCAATACAGATTATTACGCCTACTATGCGCCGGTGACGCAGATCGTCTCGACGCGGGCGGCACAATCGGCGGAAGACGCCGCGCTGGGTCGGAGGTTTTAGCAATGGGATACCAGATCAAATCGTTCAACGGGAATACGTTCGCGGCGGCGGATTATGAGATCGGCGTGATTGTACCGCTGGCAGCGGCAAGCAATGTTTACCTGTCGCAAGCGCAGGCTGATGCGCTAGACAGCGGCGCGTTTACGGTGGGGACGCGCTCGATCACGCTGCGGATAAAAATCAAAAATGCAGCGACGCGCGAGACGCTGGAAGATAATCTCAAGTTATGTTTTGAGCGAGGTCTGCGCGGGAGTCTGGTGGTGACATTCAGCGACGATGGGGATGACTATTATCTGCCATGCACGGTAGCGAGCATCACACAAGACCGGGTATATACCAATACCTGGGTGATCGTGATGGAGACGGGTGCGACTTACTGGCGAGCGGTGACGGCGGATATAGACAGTTGGACGCCGAGCGGGACAAGCGCGAACAAAACAATCACCGTGAGCGGCAAAGCGGATACAAAATTGAGCCTGACATTGACTCCGACGATAGTACCGTCAACGGGCTATCTGTATCGGCAGTTATACCGGCTGGTCAACGTGGCTGGCGTGGATTATGGGGTGCGTCCGTGGTGCATGACGGTGAACACGCTGGCATTGGTGGCGCAGGATGCGAACAAGTGTTTGATCAACCATGTTGGCGGGATTGACGCGGTTGTGACCACAGTCCCTTATGATAATGTGACAGGCTCAATCCCTAACGCGGGGATGGGTTATGTCGGCACCGAACAGATCAGATGGACGGGCAAGACCGCGACGGAGTTGACCGGAGTCACGCGGGGGTATGCCTCGACCACCGCCGCCGCACACCTGGACAATGCTGAAATCAAGGTATCGTTAGTCCGCGCGGATTTGAACGATTATCGCGTATGGGTTGGGGACGCGGAAACGAAACGCTGGGCAGACCCGACGTCCATTCTGACAACGACGAATAAGATTTGGATCAATATCAACCTGCCGCCGGGCGCGAGCCTGACCTCGCGGACGGCAGTGGCAAGCAGCGGCGCGGTGACGCGGCTTAATTTTGTGGTGGATACCACGCACAAGGCGCGCATCAAAGCCATGCCGACGGCGGGAATTGTGTATCATGGGAACGAGTGGTTTGCCTACAGCGCGAAGGATGATGTCAACTGCACGCTGACCATCTCGCAGCGCGGGTATTTGAACACCACGCTGGAAGCGCATAATGCCGCGGTGACATTTGCGCTGGTGGCTGCGCCGATCCTAATCAATTATGGGAACGTCGCGGCGACTGCGCCATCCGCGAGTGATGACGCTTACGACGACGATAAGCCGATGTTTGACCTCAACGCCTCGGATAATACGGTGTGGGTCTATACGGCAACGACTGGATTTTACGACGCCGACAACCCGGACAGACCGGGCGCGCTGGCGCTTTCGCTGAGCAAGGTGGGGACCGAGACCGAGACGTATTTGATCACCGAGAACGGCGAGAGCGGGAACGCGGTGGCTGGCGTGCAGGTGGGGACATGGGTGAGCGGCACGACGTACAAGGGCGATACCGTGACCGGCGTGTTCACGATTGCCTCGGCGGGCGGTATTTGGAAGGTGACGCACGCGGGCAAGAAATACCGCAGCGGAGCGAACTGGGTCACGAAAGCCGGAATGCAAAAGAGCATCAACGGCACAAGCTGGGCGACTTGTAAACTGGAAGCAAAGCCGACCTCCGAAGATACCTATGCGAGTTTCACCTACAGCGACACGGTGGTAACGGCGGCGACGGTCACAAGGTTAACGAGTATGTATAAATCCTTGCGGTTTGGGATGTTCGGGACTTATGCGGCGGTGAAGGATGATGTTTACGCACAGATTGAACTTGCCAGCATGAGCGTGTATTTTATGGCGCTGAATATCCCCACCGGCGCATTTTTGACGGCGGGGAATAATGCGACGCTGGACATCACCATCACGAACACGGAGAACGGCGACGCGGTGCAGATCGTCGCGCCGATGGTGACGGGGATGCTGATCGCGCTGGATGGCGAGGATAACATCGTCACGCTGGACGGCGGGAACGCGCACGGCATTTTGACGCTGGACGATAACAGCCGGTCACAGTTTATTCGGCTCGAGGCGGGCGGGAATGACCTGACCATCACCAGCGCCGACATGGGGACGTTGGATATTGACCTGAGTTGGTACGCGAGGCGACCATGAGATTCACGGTTTACGATGTGAACAATAAGGCGGTGGGGGAATTTACCGCGCCAGCAAGCGTGACCTGGACATTGGGCGGGAACCCGACGGTCTCGCCGGGCGGCAGCGCGATGGTGAACATCCCAGAGGAGATCGCGGCGAAGGAGTGGATGCAGTTGGGGTATTTAGTGGCGACGCAGCCACACGCCGACCTGCCGATTTGGGCGGGCGTGATTGATACGCCGTGGGAGGCGACGCAGCCGGTGAGCGTGACTGCGTATAGCATCGAATATTTGCTTTCCTTGCGAATGCCGGACGCGGAGAGTTTGGTGACGGGGAACGCGGCGGCGATTATGAGCCGCATGATTGATTTGGCAAACGCGAATCAAGATATGTTTTTGCGGGTGGGGAACGTGGGCAGCATCAATGCCGTCAACAGGCAGGAGACGATCAAGCAGGCGAGTCTGTGGGATCAACTGCAAAAGTTCGCGCTGCGGACATGCACGGAGTTTATCGCGCGGGCGGGCGTGGAGAACGGGCGGCTGATGATTTACTTCGACTTTGCCAGCCTGCACGGGACCGCGACAAACTACCTGCTGCACGACGGCGACAGCGGGAACATGAATATCACCGGCGCAACGGTGGAGGGCGAGATTTGGAATCGGGTGACGGGCGTGGGCGCGCAAAGCACCACGTCAAGCCGCCTGCAATCCCCGGCGCAAGTTGACGCGGACAGCGCAACCAAGCAACGGTTGCGGAGCATCGTCAAGCAGTTTGATGTCAAAACGGACGCGGCATTGCTGAGCAACGCCAAGACCTTCCTCGCCGCGTATAAAAATCCATACATGAAAATCAAAGCGAAGGTGATCAACTCGCGCGGTGTTTTTAGCCTGCTGCGTTTGGGCAATACGTTTGTGACACAATCGAGCCAGATGCGTTTGCCAGCGGGCAGAAGGGGCTGGAAGGGTTTGACGCGGATTTGCGCGATGACCTACAACGACAGCGACCAGTCGGTGGCGTTGACGCTGACCGGAGTATATGATGGCTGATTTTACGAACCCGAATGAACTGTGGAATGTGATCCGCGCGATGAAGGCGGACATCGAGGAATTGAAACTGCGCAACGTGCAATTTGGCGACGCATCCGAGGCGATAGACGATCTTTCGGGCTTGGATTACAGCCACGAGCGATTGTCTGACTTGCAGGGCGGCGCAACCGATGACCGGTATCACCTAGAGGGTTTGCAGCATAATGATTTGATTGGCGGCACTTATACCGACCTGCACGCGCATTATGACCCGGACGATGTGGTGATCGAGATTGACGGGGCGTTGGCAGTGGCGACTAATGTATCCAATGCGTACCTGGTCACGCTGTCAATGACAATTGCGTATTGGTATATCTATGTCAAAAGCAAGGGGAGCGCCAGCGCGACGATCATTGATGTCAACTGCAATGGCACGACAGTCTTTGGAGATCAGGCGAACCGCCCGCAGGTGGCATACAACGCCGCGAATAATTGGGCAGTGTCCGGCTCGCCCAGTGTGCTGAATTTCATCGAGGGGGACGTGCTTACATTTGATATTGACCAGATCGGGACGGGAGCGGCAGACCTGGTGATTGTCGGGAAGATGCAGGTCTCACCCAGCGGCGCGGCAGGACTGCGGAATTACGTCCTGATCGAGGATTATAAAACTGCGGGGACGAATGGCGGGACGGCTACAGCTGGATTGAGTACCAGAGATTTGACACGAGTGACGATGGATGACGGCAACAACGTGGTGCAATTGGCGTCGAATCAATTTACGCTTAAGGCTGGCGTGTACGAGGTGAGAATATCCGCGCCAGCGTACAGAACAAAGGAGCATCAAGTCCAGTTGTATAACGTGAAATCCGGCGCGATTGTGAAATATGGCTCGTCTGAGTATGACCAGAGCGGCAGCGCGTCTGCGGTGACGCGGAGCGTATTGCATCATAAGATGTCACTGGCGGAAGAGACAACCTTTGAAGTGCGGCATAACGTGGAGACGACGAAGACAACAAACGGATTTGGAATTACAAACTCGTTTGGTGCTGAGAACATTTATACTGTTGTAGAATTGGTGAGGGTGCTATGAGAGTCGGAGATGTGCAGAAGGGCGCGCCGTTTGTGAATTACACGGGGACGCAGGCGGCGATTGAGGCATTGACCGGACTGGCGGAGGGGGCGACGGCATACGCGACGGATTTGGACGCGCTGGGGACGTACACGGGCGCGGCGTGGAGGTGGGATGTTTCAACAACTGTATTCTACGATTCCAAAGACCCTACAGGCTGGCTCGCGCCGGATGGTATTGACGTTGCCTATGATTACACAACCCGCAAAATAACATTGACGGGCGACCTAACCTATTACTGGCACGGAGTAAAAAAATCACTAACGTCTCCATGGACATCCGACGCGCATAACATCGGGCAGTATTATTTATATTCGACTGACGGAATTTCGTTCAATTGGTCAGCAACGCCGTGGAAGTTTTATCATCTAATGGTGGCGAAGGCTGTTTACTATGCAGGACTTTATACATTCGGATTGCGTGAAACTCACGGACTTATGCAATGGCAGGTACACGAGGAATTACACGAGACCGTTAGCACGTTTCGGGAAAGCGGCGGCGGACTGACTGCGGGAACATGGGCAGAGAATAATCCAACGGACGCAGCGAACAGTCCTGGGTTCGACGAAGCCGAAGTGCAAGATGAGGATTTGCATAACACAATCCCCGCATGGATTCAAGGCACATATACAACAATGCGAATCGGCGCGGGATTGGTTGCCACGTTTGACACTACCGCCACATTGCCATTTAGGCACGGCGCGAGTTATCTATACGTAAACGACCCAGCGACAGGCGCGGAAACAGCGGCGGCAAATAACCGCTATTTGAATGTTTATCAAATCATTGTTCCAGCAGCCTCCGACACTGAAAGCCAAAAATACCGTATGCTCATGCTGCAACCGCAAGCGCAATATACAAGCCTGGCATCGGCTAAAGCGGAAGACCCGAGAACATTAGTGTTCGGTGACTTCACCTCCACCGCGCCGGAGTTTGTAATTTACTCGCGCATTACATACGTCACAGCGACGGGCGATACGAACAATGGGAAATGTAGAATAGCGACTGGCGGCGTTTCCTACGTCGCGGGAACGCGGCTATCGCAAATTTCAGTCAGTGGTTTTGTTTCACCGACTGCCGAGAATGTGCCATTCACCCCCGCTGGCACAATCGCAGCGACCAATGTGCAGGCGGCGATTGAGGAGGTAGCAACGGAGGCGGCAGACCTCGCCAACGCGACCAACCCGACTACGGCAAGCGCGGAGTTCAATGCGGCGGCAAGGGCGGCTGCGCCTGCGGAGACAGTGTTTACCATCGGCGAATTGATAAACAGCTCAGGGGCAAAGACAACGCCAGCGGACGCAGATGTAGTTGGGCTGATGGATAGCGCGGCAGGCAATATCCTCAAAAAATTGTCGTGGACGAATATCAAGGCGACGCTGAAAACGTATTTTGACGGGCTGTATCCGCAGCAGGATGGATGGATACCTATCACGGGGACGTGGACAAGGAACGACGCGAACAAAATCAACGTGCCAAGCGGAGCGGCGAGCATATACAACGTTGGCGACAAAATCCGCTGGAAGCAGGGCGGCGCGTACAAATACGGGAACATTATCACAATTGCAGACACGCTGCTTACAATCGCAATCAATATCGATTACACGGTGACAGGCTCGGCGGGCGATGCGTTGACCGATTGCGCGTACAGTCACGCAGAGACGCCGCTTGGGTTTCCGCCCTATTTCAATTATGCCGCGACACTTGTGGCAGACGGTGGAGGCACAACGCCAACCATAAATTATGCGCGCTATAAAATGCTTTCATCAGGGCATTACTATCTGCAAGTTCAGATAACAATGACGGCAACAATAGGCGGAAGTTATTTTAGATTATCGTTGCCGATGGTGTCACAGTCAGGGACAGCGTGGCTGCTGAACTCGATATTGTATGATGTCTCGGCAGGCTCATATCAAAACGCAATTGCAATTGACGATTCGGCTGGCAAGGTAGTATTTGTTTGTCCATTTATCGCATCACCAACGTACCCGTTCACATGGGCAACGGGCGATACGATTTTAGTTTCGGGAGTTGTGCCAACAGATGATACCTGATAATACTAATATCCCCGATGCGTGGAAGTGGGAGCGCATACGCAACCGCCGCAATGAATTATTGCGCGATACTGATTTTGCAATGCTACCCGACGCGCCGCCGTACACGCAGGCGTTGAGGGATTTGCCGCAGACGTTTGCAAATCCTGACGATGTTGTGTTTCCCGAAAAACCGAGAGGCGTATGAAAAAATCATTCCCGAGCAAACTAAAAAGCAAGTCGCACTTGAAAAAAGCGAAAAGCAAAAAAGAAAAATTGTTGGAGCGTATCGCGCCTGATTATCTATTCAACAGAATTAGGGTGATTTGCAATGTTTGAGACCTTGACGCTGAAACGTATCAGGGGGTATATTTAACGCATGGCACAAAGAAAAACAAGCAGCCTCGCACTTACAGAAGAAGACCGAGCGGTGATCGCCCAGGTTAGAGAAATCCTTGAAAAAGAACATAAGGGTTTGAGGTACTCAATGCTGGCAATTATCCGCGTGGTATTATTTTTTTTTCTGGATGCCAAGAAAGCCCAGCAGACCAAGAAGTAGATAAGACAATGCCCCTGCTAGTGACAGGGGCATTGGGCTTTTTTTTTTTGCTGGAAAAGTTATGTGCGAACTTTAACAACAAGTGCGCGATGCCTGCGGGACGAAGTGCGCACGGATGTTTTTTTTATTCGCTGCTTGGGAACAGTACATTCCCAAGCATACATTTACCGCTTGACAGATGGTAGATACTTTCGCAGGGAAGCTAGGCGCGAGGTGCGAGTATAGCGGTTAAAAGCGTTCTGATCGTGCCATCCACCGCCATACATGAGGAGGGTATCTGGAGCTCCATTCTCGCCGCCGATGGTCGCAAATCCGCGGCGAAAGTCGTGGGGTGATAGTTTTATGTTAATGCGCTTTCCCCATCCGCGGACAATCTGATTGAGTCCTTCGGGGGTTAGAGGCTTTCCAACGTATCCGTTTTTTAGACTTACAAACAGCCGCCCGCCCTGCGGGTTGAGCAGTTCGCGGTGACGCTTCCAGAGTTCGATGTACTGGGAGGTTTCTTCACCAAATACGCCGACGCGCCATTGAGAGCCTTTGACGAGTACCTGCGCGGTGAAATGCTCGGTATCCACATGCTCTTGACGTAGACGACAGACCTCGGAGGCGCGGAAGGCGGCTTGCGACATGAGCGAAGCCATAGCGAGATCGCGCGATCCTTTGGGCGTGAGTGTGTCGAATGTGGAGAGAAGCGCGTCGAGTTGCGCCTGGGTGATCGCCCGTTGGAGTTTGCCCTGATGCCGCTTGACCTTTGCGTTGAGCGCGGGATGGTTGGACCCGTACAAACTGCGAATGTATGATTGGACGCAAGCCAAAGCGAGATTGATGCGGGCGTTCCCCCAGTTACCGCCGACCTCTTTGTCGTGACCGTCGAGCCAGGCTACCAGTTGAGCGGCAGTTGGTTCGCTGGCAGAATGATTAACCTCTAGGGTGAACACTTCGAGGATTTGAGTGTACGTGCGCTTGGTGGCGCGTGTGTAGGAGGACGTGGCAAGGAATTCGTTTATCATCCGATTTACTCAGTTTTGAAATGTGATGTTGAAATCGGGGCAGGAAGCAACCCCCCGCTATCGCCGACGTTGGCGCGTCGGTAGTAAGTAACGTGACGCCCGCATGGTGGAGTTTCTCAGGTTCGTCCATGCGGGCGTGTGATGGCTGCCCTTTTTCAAGGGACAGCCTTATTGTATAGCAAACAATTAGGAGATGCAAGATATGGAAAAAATTTTGTACCAAGCCGCGCAAGTGATCCTGGGCGGTTTAATTTTCTGGTTTCTGTTTAGCCAGTTTGTGAAGGCGTTGGATTGGATATTCAATTCTGAGCAAGAGCGCAATTTCACTGCAACAAATAAATTCAACGCCTGCGGAAAAGAAGTTACCGAACTCACTGACCAAAACGGTGATGTTATTTATAAGGTTAAATAGGCGCAAACATGGTTTACATACTCGATGTGCGCATTTACGAAAAATAAAAACGATTTAAAAGGAGTTTCTCAATGAGTAACAAAAACAAGGTTTTAGCAAAATTGGGGTTGACTGTCCTGATTGGCGGTCTGTTCATTTTCGCAACGACACGCACGCTTCACTTCGTGCAAACTAACATGACCGCAGCGGATGACCAAATGAGCGGGTATTTGTTCCTGCTGACTACCGGGGCTGGAGCGTTTATCTGGCTGTATGTGATGCTAAACTTGGCGGAGGGGGCAAAGCAGCGGGCGGTGGCGATGCTGATGGCGGTGATTGATCTCGGCGGAGAGATCGCGCTGGCTGTGGCTGACATGTTCGCAACCGCAGGACAGAATGGCGCAATTAAGAAAATGGCGGCAAGCGAGATGGAGGTTTTTATATACGTCGCCGGCGGGCTTGTCCTGCTTAATATTGCGGCTGGGTTCCTGTTTCATTTTTGGGACCCGGAAACGGAAGCGGCGGAGAAGGCGCGTGACATCGCTGATAATGTCAGCGATGCCGCTTTCAAAATGCTGAACAATCCGGCGATGCAGCAGCAGATGATCGCGCAACTTGCGCCGACGCTGATGCGGAGCGTCATCGGGAATGTAGCGCAGACAATCAGCGCGCAGGCTGGAATGCACGCGGGAGACGGGTTCGGCGGGATGCAGATCACAATGGGAGATGGTGAGACTTACGACATCCCAGCGGCGCAGAAAAAGCAGGAAGGGCTTCTGGACGGTCTTGCGTCGAAGTTCGGATTTGAGCGCAAGAGGACGCCGGATGCGAAGCCAGAGGTGAAGGAAAAACCCGCGCCGTTCCCCATCGTGAAGGAGTCTGTCACATCCCCTTTGCCGGAGGCGGACGCGGAGAAAGAGAAGTAATCCACGTCCGAGACTTCACAGGCAAGAGACGCCCGAAGGTTATCATCCTCTGCGAACGATGCGGGGCGGAGAAGCCGACGGGGATTCCTGAAAGCGCGCGGTTTTGTTCGGACTATTGCCGCAATGCCGACTGGCAGGAACGCAATAGGAAGGGCAAGCGCGCGAAAAATACAACGGCACGTGCCGTTGTAAACTGATACAAGACGGGCGCGGGTTCGGACTCGCGCCCGAAGGAGGCTAAAATGCGTTTTTTGATTATTGCGCTGGCGCTGATGTCGATGGCTTGCATGGAAAGCGCTGCAGTCATCGCGCCGACGCATGGAACGGAATCAACGCCCACGGCGATCAGTTCACGGACGCCAACGCCAGAGCGGACGGAGACTCCAGAGTCGGCGACGATCTGCGGGGATTGGAATATACGCAGCGGGGCGAGTGATGCGGGACCATCTTTTGGGTGGCTGTATGATGGTGACACAGTGACTGTGCTTCAGGCGCGCGGCGGATGGGTGCGGGTTGGGAATGGCAGGTGGGTGAGGGAGGACGCGCTATGTGCAAAGTGATCACCGGTGATGTGTGGACGCTGACCATATCTCCAACATTTGAGGGGTTTTATTTTGCGACTGCGCGTGTGTATTCTGAGCAGCGTAGGACGCATGATGCATATAAAACAGACGGTAAAGCGTTTGAAGCGGGCTTGGAAGTGCTAATTGATTTGGCTTCTGAGTACGGAATTGTGGTCGAAATTCAGCGCGCGTCATGTGGATAACATGTGGATAACATGTGGATAACATGTGGATAACATGTGGAAAAATAATGCTTTTTGTGTGGATAACCAGTGGACAAATTCAAGACTTATCCACAGGAATACAGAAATACTATCAAGCATGTGGATAAGTGCCAATTCTATCCACATGTTATCCACAGGCTTTACACAAGTTTTCCACAATGCGATTTGAGAGTAAAAACGTCTTTTCTTCATGTAACTGAATTTTCAATGTTATCCACACCCCCTATTACTACTACGATTCCAATATAAATATATAAAATATACCAACTTAAGGATTTACATGACACAAAACAAACTCGTTTGTAAGGTTTGCAAGCGAATTGCTGAGATTCCATCATCCGCAACCGGAGATTGTCAGGAAGGAAGTTTTAGGTGAGGCATGGAAAAGACAGAACAGTTATGCGGGATTTGCGGAGCGTCTTTGCAATTTCGCAGGTGGTCGCGGAGGTATCCAAGTTTGTGCAGATGGCGCGAGGCTTTGGCGGATTGTCCGCGTGGGTGTGGGCGCTGGCAGTTGCGTTACTTCGATGGCAAGCCGACGTGTGAGCCGTATCAGGTGCGGGCGGTGGCTGAGAAGACTCGGCGCGGTTCGTGGCGGTTGTCCGCTGCGAGAGTGGATGAGATTTGCGCGCAGTGGGGGAGCGTGCAGAGTTTTTTAGATCGGGCTGCTGTGTATGTCACGGCGGTATAAAACATAGTTGGCACGCCCGCCGCGTTCGTAGGAGTCTTTATGCAAGCTCAATGTAAATTCT
>DZBA01000235.1 GCA_022729775.1 Anaerolinea thermophila
GGATGTTTTGATGTTTTGTCGTACAATACAGGCGAGGTGAAACCATGAGCGATTTTCTCGATTTTTTGAACACAGCCGATATGAATGTACTGGTCAAAGTTCCCGGCATTACGCGCGCGCTGGCGGGCAACTTAATTGCGGCGCGTCCTTTCGATACAGTGGATGATTGTTTGAAGGTACACGGCATGGGAAAAAGCCTGCTCACGCGCCTGCAATCGGCTTATGAGATGGGAGAAGCCAGCGCAGCGGAAGAACCCGCGCCGGAGAATCGCGCTGTCGTCGCCGTGGAAGAGACGCCATCCGCGCCCATCGAAAAGAGTCCGCCCGCGCAGGAGGAGCCAAAAGCAGCGCAGCCGTCTTTCTTCGCGCGTTTGGGAAAAGCCGCCTTGAATATTTTTATTTCATTTTTACGGCTGCTCCTTATGCTGGCGTTAATTGCGGGCGTTGGCGCGGCGTTTTATTATGGCGTTCCATACTTCAATGAAAAATTGATTATCCCGATTGAAAAAAATACAGCCAGCATCCGCGAGATGGAAAAACAAATCGCAGATTTACAATCGCAGGTGGATGAGGCAAACGCGCGCGTTGACGCGGTGGAGCAGGATATCGAATCCCATGCTGCCAGCCTGAAGAAGTTGGAAGAAATACAAACCACGCTCGAAACAGAAATCACCGCGCAAAATAACAGCGTGATGGTCGCCTTGAAGCGCGAAGTGATGTTCACCCGCGCCATCGAGACACTCGCCCGCGCGCGCTTATATCTCTCGCAAAGCAATTTTGGGCTTGCCAAACAGGATGTCCAATCTGCGCGCGACCTTCTTGCAGCGTTGAAAACGGACGCGCCCAAATACCAGCTCAGCGCGCTGGATTCCATCCTTGCGCGGCTCGACCTTGCGCTGGGAAATTTGCCCGCGTTCCCGGTCATCGCCGCAAACGATGTGGACATTGCATGGGAGTTGATGTTAATGGGACTGCCCGAAAGCGCGGCAGAAGTCACCCCCACCCCCGCGCCATAACTCTCAAAATCCAGAAGTTCTACTCCCGCATCGCGACTCGAAGGAATCCAGAAGTTCTACTTCTGGATTTTTTATATCCACCGCAAGTAGAACTTGCGGAGTCCTTTGCAAACTATTTTTTTCGTATTGCCACAAAGCCAACGCCATTGGGACCTAAATGCGTGCCAATGACGGCAGTGACATTGCCCATGATGATTTCACGCGGCATGGATTTGGGCGCGCGCTCCATGATGGCATCCAGTAATTTTTTCGCGCGCGCTTCGGCGTTGGTGTGCAAAACCGCGAGCCGTTCCATTTCCCCTTCTTGAAGTAACAAATCAAATACGCGCTCATCGGCTTGGCGCGTGGTGCGAACTGCGCCAATCGGTTTGACATCGCCTTCCGCTAATTCGATCATCGGTTTGATGGAAAGCAACCCGCCCAGCGCGGCGACGGTCTTGGGAACTCGTCCGCTGCGGCGCAGGTACTCCATCGTATCCAGCGCGGCGATGACTCGCAGCCTCCGCCGCGTAGATTCAACAGCGTCCAAAGCAGCCTTCAAGCCCATATCTGAATTTTCCGCAGCGGAGAGGACTTGAAACCCAATTCCCAGCGTAAGCGAACCGCTGTCAATGCACGTGACTTTATTTGGAAAATCCCGCGCTGTTTGGCGGGCAATATTTACATTGGTGGTCAATTGCACTGCCGCATGAATTGAAATGATATGCTCGCAGCCCCGCGACAGCAGCGCTTCGTATGCGTTCTCAAAATCCCCAATGGATGCGGCAGCAGTGGTCGGCGGCGTTTTCATGGAAGGCAGGCGCGTATAAAACTCTTCGCGCGAAATCCCCGCGCCATCCAAATATTCCCTGCCCTCGATGACCAGAACAGAGGGAATCACAACAATCTCATGCTGTTCTGCGAGATGCGCGGGGATGTCTGATGTTGAGTCTGTAACGATGCCTATTTTCATGAGTTTGCCTCTGATTATCTTACACTCTTAAAAATGGGACGCTGATTAACGCTGAAAACGCAGATTTTTTTCTTTTGAATCAGCGCAAGTCAGCGTTTTTCTGCGTCCCAAAACTTTGCCTTTGGAATTTTGTCGGTCATTATAGCATGGCAAAAAAACAGCCTCCGCAAGTTGGTCTCTTTAAGAACAGCAATTCCAAATCTAAAACCTTTGCCACAGACGCTTCGCGCACAGATTGACACGGATTGAATCAAAAAAAATCCGGGTTCTCTGGGATTTGCCGTGATTTGGTACACGGACTACACGGACTACACGGATTCGACGGAATCGAGCGGATTTTTTCCCAAAAAATCCGTGTTTTGTCCGCGTAATCCGTCGCATCCGTGTCCAAATGGTTTTTAATCACGGCAATTCCCAATGAGCCAAAATCCGTGAACATCCGTGTAATCAGTGGCGGGTTGTTGGCTTTTTTAGTTTTTGCCTCCAGATTTGGAATTTCTGCTTTAAGAAGTTGCCATATTTCTGCGTGCCGCTTGCGGATATATAATTGCGCATTCCCGCTTCTAAAAAAGCGCAATTTGTGACCGTGATGGGTATAATACCGTCAATGGCATCCATTACCCTACCAGCGCGCCCGGCAACACATCCACACCTGCGCCCGCTCAACATTTTACGCGACCTGCCCACAGTGGCAGATTTGATTGAGTTATGTTTTTCCAGCACAATGGATCACGAAGGCAGGCGTTATGTTCAGGATATGCGGCTCAGCGGGAACGATAACTCATTCATCCAATGGGCAAACCGCGCCGCAGAGTCCACCTCCCTGCCGTTGACGGGATACATTTGGGAGGAAAACGGGAAAGTCGTTGGGAATGTCAGCCTTGTGCCTTTTCGCCATAACAAACAGCGCGTATATCTAATTGCAAATGTCGCGGTACACCCCGATTATCGCCGGCATGGAATCGCGCGCGCCTTGACCGAACGCGCCATGCTGCACGCCCGCGAGAAAACCGTCACGGATGTTTGGCTGCACGTCCGCGAAGATAACCCAGCCGCGATTGCGCTTTACGAAAATCTTGGGTTTGCCGAACGCGCGCGGCGTACCGCATGGTTTGCCACAACAGACGCCAACGCGGAGTTACCAGCGGCGAACCTTCGCATCGTCAAACGAAACGCCCGAGATTGGGAGACCCAGCGCAGCTGGCTTGCGCGTCTCTACCCTGATTTTTTGGTCTGGCATCGCCACTGGAATTTCAATGTCCTCAAACCCGGTTTTTGGAATTGGCTGTATCTGGCTTTTATAGATATGAACATCCGTCAATGGGTGGCATTGCAGGATGAAAAAATGGAAGCCGCACTCGCGTGGATTCCGTACGGCGCGCGCGAATCTTTATTTGCCGCAGTGGACGAAACCTCCAACCCAAAGGCGCTCACCACGCTGCTGATTCAAGCGCGGCGCGACCTCTTCCAACAGTATTCGCGGGTTGCGTTTGACTTCCCCAAAAGCAAATTTGACCCTGCCATCGAGGCGGCGGGATTCAAGCCGACCCGCACGCTGATTTGGATGCAGGCAAACCTGTAATTGTTTTGCGTTTGACTGAATAGACCTTATAATCTCGGCAATATTTCTCAAGGAGTCCCTATCATGTTAAAAGTTGGATATATTGGTCTTGGGTTGATGGGCAAATCCATTGCCCGCAACATTCTCAAAGCAGGATTTCCCGTTGTGGTACATAACCGCTCGCGCGCGGCAGTGGATGAATTGGTCGCCGAAGGCGCGACAGCCGCGAACTCTCCCAAAGAAGTCGCCGCGCAGGTGGACATCATCTTTACCAATCTGCCCGATTCGCCGGATGTGGAAAAAGTCGCGCTCGGAGAAAATGGCATCATCGAAGGCGGGCGCGCGGGATTAATCGTCATTGACAACTCCACCATCAAGCCCGCATCCGCGCGGCTGATTGCGGATAAATTGAAAGCGAAGGGAATCTTCTCGCTCGATGCGCCCGTCTCCGGCGGAGACATCGGCGCGCGTAACGCCACGTTGACCATCATGGTCGGCGGCGAAGCAAGCGCGCTGGAAAAAGCCATGCCCGTATTTCAAGCGATGGGCAAGACCATCACGCATGTCGGCGACGCGGGCGCGGGTCAAGTAGCGAAGGCGGCAAACCAGATTATGGTCGCGGCGCAAATGGTGGCAATGGGCGAGCTGCTCGTCTTCTCGAAGAAGGCAGGCGTTGACCCGCGCAAGGTTGTGGATGCCATCAAAGCGGGCGCGGCGCAGTGCTGGTCTTTGGATGTCAAACCGCCGCGCTTGTTCGACGGAAACCGCAATCCCGGCTTCAAAGCGTACATGCAGTTAAAGGATATGAAAATTGTGCTGGATACAGCTGATGAATATGACGTACCGCTTTCCGGAACGGTTGCAAATACCAAGTTGTTCCAAGAGATGATCGAGCAGGGCATGGGCGAGCTGGATAACTCCGCTGTGGTGGGCGTTATCGAAAAATTGGCAGGCGTGGGGATTTTGGAGTAACACGGGATTAACGCTTGGAAGTAAAAATGACGCAATCTGGAAAACGCTGGGCTGTTAAGGACAAAAACGGCAACGTGATTTATTTAACCGAGGAACGATGGAAGCATATTACTGATGCGGACAATCATCCTGAAATGAGCGATTACGAAAACTACCTTAAAATAACCCTTCAAAAAGGTCAAAGAGAACAAGAGCCGCTTAACCCTAAAAAGTATCGTTATACACACTTCTTTCGTGATTTGATAGGCGACTTTAATCACCTTGTTGCAATTGTTCTGTTTGGAAACAAGACCAATGATGAAAACAAGTCGGATTCCAACAATTTTGTGACAACAGCATTTTTGAAATATATGCGTTCGAAGTCTGGTAAAAAATGAAAGAAAAAAAGAAAATCATGTATTCATACGATAAAGAGGCGGATGTTTTATACATCTCTTTTTCGCCTGGAGAAAAACCCACAACGGCAGTGGAGTTGAATCCAAACATTCTTTTAAGGTTCAATCGTTTGGAAGAACGCGCCATTGGGTTGACATTGTTTGACTTTTCCGCATTGGTCAAACTTACAAGATTAGGTCCCAGAAGTTTCCCATTAACTGGTTTGAAAGATATTGAGCCTGAATGGGAGGAGGTTGTCATAAAGATATTGACATCTGCCCCTGTGAATAAAATCTTAAAAGTCGCAACCTATGTGCCATCCCGGTCAAAACCGGTGCCGATTACATTTGTAAAAAAGCCGCCGGTTTCCGCTTTCGTCGCGGGCGCATGAAATCTTGATGATGTTAATTGCAAACCAACCCGCCCCCAGTTTTGCGCTGCCAGACTTGAGCGGCAACTTCTTCCGCTTGAATGAGTATCGCGGAAAAATTGTCATCGTCAATTTTTGGTCGTGCGAATGTCCACATTCCGCGCGGACAGATGCGGCGCTTCTTTCCGCGCTGGCGATGTGGAAGGATGAAGTCGTGGCAGTGTGGGTCGCGTCGAATCGCAACGAACAC
>DZBA01000236.1 GCA_022729775.1 Anaerolinea thermophila
GAAAACAACCGTTTGACGGCGGATTCTTGCATAATGTGGCTTTGATTTGCAGGAAAAACCTTTAGGGTCTGTATTTATAAAAGAACGTTTACAATCTGAGTAGTTACGATTATTTTATACCGAACGAAGCAAAGCATTTTCAAGGAGAAACAATGAACGGAAATGATTTTATGGCATGGGTTTTACGCTCGCCATTTCATGGCATGTTGAGCAATGGCATGGCGCTTATCACCGTGACGGGGCGCAAGACAGGCAGGAAGTACACAACGCCCATCGAATATTATGAAGAAGGCGGATATTTGTGGATTATGACCAGCCGCGAGAGAACGTGGTGGAAAAACCTGCAAGGCGGCGCAGTGGTCGAATTGTTGTTGAAAAGAAAACCCGCGCAGGCTTTTGCGGATGTCGAGTTGGATGAGAAATCCGTTCATGCGCGTATGGTGGAGTACCTTCGTCATGTTCCGCAATCGGCAAAGCCTTTGAAGATTCGTTTGGAAAACGGAACCCCAAATGCTGAGGATGTTGCCCGTGTTGCAAAGGAACGTTTATTTATCAAGGTGAAAATAAAAAAGGAGTCTTGAAGTTTGGCTTCAAGACTCCCGTTGCATGTATCAGTATCGCAGATTCAGATTTATTTTCACCGCAGGAATTCCTGAATCATGGAAAGCGCAAGGTTGACAGGGCGGACATAGCCGATTTTATCCGTCTCGTTGGTGATGACCATGGTGGGGATGCCGATTAACTCGCCTCTTTGGTTGATTGCGATACCGCCGGAGTTCCCGTGGCTGATTACAGGTCCTGTTTTAATCCATCCATTTTTGACTTTGTTATTCTCGTCCGGTGAAAAACCCGCGACTTGGTCGTCAATGGCGGTGGGCGTGTCCCCGCCTACGCCGGGGAAGCCGATGATGGTGATGGGTTCCAGAATTTTCAAATCATCCGAGTTGCCAATAGCAATGACGGGAAAATTTAAATCTGATGGCAGGGGGAAGTATTCGCCGGTTTCGAGATTGAAAGATTCAACCACGCGCAGGAGAGCCAAATCCAAATAGGGGTCGGTTTTGACGATGTCACACCTGTAATAGGTATCTGGTTTTTCTACAGGGTTTGCCCAGTTGATGCCCGCGAAGATGAGCTCCTCTCCATTGTGCAGGCTGTTCTGTAAGTCGCCTATTTCCATGCCGGGGATGGGATCATAGTTTGCCGCATACCCAATGACGTGGAAGTTTGTCAAAATATATCCGTCGGATGTGATGAAACTTCCAGAGCCGGTATGCACCATATCGTTTGTTTCGATTTCCTCATCCGGCACCACGATATACGCCAACGACCTCAACGCCTGCTGCTTGGCTTGGGATGTATCCGCCGACACAGGCGCAGAGCCTGCGCTGGATGCCTGCGCGGTGGGCGCGCTTTCGCGGGATGAGAATAGATACAGAGCCGGCACCGTTAATACGCAGGTAATCACCAGCGCCGCGCCCGCCAAAATGACCGCCACCCATGTCGCCCACGATGTTTTTGTTTTGGAACGCGGCGCGACTCCTGTTGGGTCTAGCGGCGGCAGCGGATGATCCCCGATGCGTAAGCGCAATATCGTATTGCCCACGCGGATTTTATCGCCGTGACGCAGCAGGGTTTTGCCCGCAATTCGTTTGCCATTTACCCAGGTGCCATTGTTGCTGTTCAAGTCGCTGAGGATGGCTTGCCCTTCCACCAATTCGATCAGCGCGTGGAATTGCGACGCGCTGGCATCCGCTTTGAGCGGCAGGTCGTTTGATTCATCGCGCCCGATGCGCGTGTTGCGGTTGAGTCCAAACTCCGCGCTGTCGTTTGCGCGCACAAGCGCCATCAAGGTGGATGTCTGCCACGCCATCGTGCGGTTGGTCGCGGATTCTTCCTCCCTATATTGAACGTTCTTTTGGGTTTGCACAGATGGGATTTGGAGCGTGAAATGCGTTTCGCCAATGCGCACGCGATCCCCGTTGCGCAGTTCAACGGGTCTCGATATTTTTTGTTCGTTTACCCACGTGCCGTTGTTGCTGCCCATATCGGTAATGACTACTTTTTGGTCTATGATTTCCAACATGGCATGACGCCGCGACGCAAGCCCATCCTGTATGTGAATTTGACATTCGGGCTGCCGACCGATGAGCATTTTGTCGGTGACGATAAATTCTTGTCCATTGGAACTTACCAAACGGGGATGTGAGGAGTCGTTCATTTTTTGCTCCATCGTGAAATGGGATGTGAATTGCTTAAATTCATTGTACAGCAGATGATGTTCGGTAACAAGAAATTGTCAGCGGTTTGAAATCCAGTTTGAAATCCAAAGAATGGGAAACAAACCAAGCGCGGCGCAAATCAGTAATATGACGACGACCAGAGTCAGGCAGGCGGGAAGAACCCAGCGCGCCAACGTCCCGTAGGCGTACACATTCCACGCGCCGGTGAGAATCGGCTGCGCTTTCCGCAGGACTTGACTAGCGTCTACTTCTATGACGTCTATTTTTTGCGGCGGCGCGGAAGTTTTCTCTGCCTTCGGGATGATTTTTATCCGCAATCGTTCGGGGATGGTGAGGTTGGCTCCGCAATATGTACATGCCATGCGGGTTGCTCCTGTTTCGGGCTGGTTTGGTCCGCCGCAGGCGGGACACTTGAAACTTTGTGAGGACATGGTTTTCTCCGGTGAAAATTTTCTTTCCGCTTATAATACTGCAAAAATCCATCCAAAGAAGAGGCGAGCCATGTCAGAACAATTCACTTTCGGCGGCGAACTTGTGTGGAGACCATCTCCAGAAGACATCGAACATGCGAACCTGACCGCGTTTATGCGTTTGCACGGAATCAAAGACTTCGACGCGCTGATGAAAAAATCAACGGGCGACGTGGAATGGTTTACCGACGCGGTGTTGAAATTTCTCGACATCCAATTCTATGAGCCATATTCAAAGGTTGTTGACCTTTCCAGCGGAATCCAAACGCCGACTTGGTGCGTGGATGGAAAAATGAACATCGTCCATAATTGCGTGGATAAATGGGCGCAAACCTCCGAGGTCTTAAAGACCTCGGAGGTTTCGGCGCTGACTTGGGAAGGCGAGGAGGGAATCACAAAATCATTAACCTATGCAGATTTATATAAAGAAGTCAATAAAACCGCAAACGCCCTGAAGTCTTTGGGACTCGGCAAGGGTGACGCGGTGGGATTGTTTATGCCGATGACTCCCGAAATTGTCATCGCGCTGCTGGCAATTGCAAAAATCGGCGGCATTATCCTTCCGCTGTTTTCAGGGTACGGCGCGGGGGCTATCGTCTCGCGCATGGTGGATGGCGGCGCGAAGGCGCTCTTCGCCGCGGATGGCTCGTTCCGGCGCGGAAAACCCATCGAGATGAAATCCATCGCGGATGAGGCTGCGGAGCAAATTCCCACGCTGCAACATATCATCGTATTGAAGCGCACCGCGCAGGAAGTCCACATGAAAGCGGGCAGGGATTTGTGGTGGCATGAGCTGGTTGATTCGCAATCTGATATTTGCGAAACGGAAAAAACATCCGCCGAAGACCCGTTGATGATTATTTACACCTCTGGCACAACGGGCAAGCCCAAAGGCGCGTTACACACGCACGCAGGATTCCCGGTCAAAGCCGCGCAGGATATGGCTTTCGGCACGGACGTGCACAAGGGCGACGTGATGTACTGGATGACCGACATGGGCTGGATGATGGGACCGTGGCAGGTCTTTGGGACGCTGCTGCTTGGCGCGACGATTTTCCTCTACGATGGCGCGCCGGACTTCCCCGCGCCGAATAGATTGTGGGCATTGGCGGAGCGTCACAAAATCAACCAGATGGGCGTTTCACCCACGTTGATTCGCTCACTGATTCCGCAGGGCGATGAACATTTCCAAAAGCATGACCTTTCATCCATCAAGTGCTTTGCTTCCACCGGCGAGCCGTGGAACCCCGACCCGTGGATGTGGCTGTTCGAGAAAGTCGGCGCGGGCAAACGTCCCATCATCAACTATTCCGGCGGAACAGAAATCTCCGGCGGAATTGTGATGGGCAACTTCCTCTTGCCGTTGAAACCTTGCGCGTTTTCGGCGGCTTGTCCCGGCATGGACGCGGACGTGGTGGATGAAAACGGAAACCCAATCCGAAACGCGGTGGGTGAGTTGGTCATCAAAGCCCCGTGGATTGGCATGACGCGCGGATTTTGGAAAGACCCGCAGCGCTATCTCGATACCTATTGGTCTCGCTGGGAGAATGTTTGGGTGCATGGCGATTTTGCCGCGATTGATAACGATGGGCTGTGGTACATCCTCGGACGCTCGGACGATACGATTAAGATTGCGGGCAAGCGCTTAGGTCCCGCCGAAGTGGAGTCGATTTTGGTGCGGCACGATTCCGTTGTGGAAGCGGCGGCAATCGGCGTGCCGCATGAGGTCAAGGGCAGCGAACTTATTTTGTTCGTTGTGACCAAAGCCGGCGTGACTCCCGATGAAGCCTTGAAGAAAGAATTGAAAAAGATGGTCATTGATGAAATGGGCAAGGCGCTCGCGCCAAAGGGACTCTTCTTCGTTGCCGATTTGCCCAAGACGCGCAACGCCAAAGTGATGCGCAGGATGATCCGCGCCGCGTATCTCGGCTTGGAATTGGGCGATACGTCTTCGCTGGTCAATCCGGGGGCAGTGGAGGAAGTGCGGAAGGTGGGGAGTAGGGATTAGAGAATAGAGAGTAGAGAGTAGAGAGTAGAAAATGAAGAGCCTCCCGTATGGAAGGCTCTTTTGTTTTATGCGGCGGGTTTGGCTTTGCGCGTGGGGGATTTGTATTCGGACTTTTTCTTTAATCCCAATGCCTGCACCTGATCGGAGTTTTTGCCGAATTGGGCAATGACCTGTTCTTTGACTCCCAGCATGGCGTTGTGGAACTCCCATTCGGCGGCGGCTGCAGCGTCGCGGGCGGTGGCAAGCGCGACTTGCGCGGCGGTTTCCGCGTCCTGCGCGGCTTTCATCGCGGTCTGTTTCGCTGTGACCGCTGTTTTGGCATAGGCGGCGTTGGCGGGGGTGTAGACTGCGAAGCCGTTCAACGCGGTGAGCGCGTCGAGGTCGTTTTGCAGTTGGGCGGGGGCAATGCGTTTGGTTTGGTCTTTAGCCATGATTTTTCTCCTTTTTTGGCATTTTCAATGATTTCAGGCGGTTTTCCCACCTGTTGACAACATCTTCATTTGTTCGCTTGGCATCTTGCTTTCTTCGCTTTCAATCTTCATTACTTCGCCGCTAATCTTGCTTTCTTTGCTTGCCGTCCTGCTTGGTTCGCCTGTGGTCTTGTTTAGTTTGCTTTCAATCTTCATTTATCTGACGTGATATTTTCGTTCCGCGTTTGGCGGCGAGGTGAGGATGTATTAGAGAAATTCAGAATTCCCGAAGGTTCTGAATTCTGAATTGACGTTCGTCTCATCATGGACATCCTGTAATCCTATAAATCACGGT
>DZBA01000237.1 GCA_022729775.1 Anaerolinea thermophila
TACAACTCGCTTGCCCGTCTTGTAATTTTATCCTTTGCCCGCGCAATAAACTCCGCCAGCGGAATATTATTCTGCTGCAAGCCGTCGCGCGCGCGCAAAGAAACCTGATTGGCTTCCATCTCATTTGCGCCGACCACGATCATATACGGGACTTTCATCAACTGCGCCTGACGAATCTTCGCGTTCATGCGCTGCGCGGATAGATCTGCATGGGCGCGGATGCCATTGGCGCGCAATTCCGCCGCGACTTTTTCCGCGTAATCATTCTGCGCATCCGTAATCGAAATTACGCGCGCCTGTTCGGGCGAAAGCCAAACGGGGAAGTTGCCCGCGTAATGTTCAAGCAGGAAGCCGACCATACGCTCATGCGTGGACAAGGGCGCGCGATGAATACACAGCGGAATTTCATCCTGCCCTTCCTTGTTCGTAAATTTCAAGTCGAAGCGTTCCGGCACGGCGAAATCCACTTGGTTGGTGGCGAGCGTAAATTCGCGCCCAATGGCTGACCAGATTTGCACATCAATCTTGGGACCGTAGAACGCGGCTTCGTCATCAACTTCCACATACGGCACGCCGCCGTTATCCATGGCGCGGCGCACCATGTCTTCGGTTTTTACCCATAAGCGCTCATTGTCCACATATTTTTTGCCAAGTCCAGCTTTGCCATGCAGCGAAAGGCGCATGACATATTTTTCGATTCCAAACAGGTCGAAATATTTTTTATACAGGTTGATGACGCCCATGAACTCCTGTTCGAATTGTTCCTCCGCGCAGTAGATGTGCGCGTCGTTCATCTGCATCGAGCGCACGCGCATCAGACCGAACAACTCGCCCGATTTTTCATAGCGATAGCATGTGCCATATTCCGCGAGGCGAATCGGCAGGTCGCGGTAGGAGCGTCCCTTCGAGCCGAAAATCTTGTGGTGCATGGGGCAGTTCATCGGCTTGACGTAATACTTCACGCCGTCCATTTCCATGGGCGGGTACATGCTCTCGGCATAATAGGGCAGGTGACCGGAGCGGACGAACAAATCTTCTTTCGTCACATGCGGCGTGCGGACTTGATAATAGCCCGCGTTTTCTTCCATTTCCTTTGCAAGGCGTTCCAATTGCTCGGTGATGATTCCGCCATTGGGCAGCCAGAGCGGAAGTCCGGGTCCGACCTCATCATCGAAGATGAAGATTTCCAGTTCCTTGCCAAGTTTGCGGTGATCGCGCTTCTTTGCTTCTTCCAACTGGTGAAGATACGCCTCGAGTTCTTTCTTGCTCTCCCATGCTGTTCCGTACACGCGCTGGAGCTGCTTGTTCTTTTCATCGCCGCGCCAATACGCGCCCGCAATATTCATCAGTTTGAAAGCATCCTGCTTGATATCTTTCGTGCTTTCGACATGAGGACCGCGGCACAAATCCGTAAACGTATCGTGCTGATAAATGGAAATTTCAGGCTTTTCGTTGAGCGGGTTGCCGTATTCGTCCAAGCCGCCTTTTTCGAGACCTTCGATCAATTCCAATTTATAAGGCTGGTCGGCAAAAATTTGCTTCGCTTCTTCGGCTGAAATCACCTTTTTGACGAATTCATGTTTGCCCTGCACAATCTGTCTCATGCGTTTTTCGATTTGCCCCAAATCTTCGAGCGTGAGGGTGCGCGGCAAATCGAAATCGTAATAAAAGCCGTTCTCGACGGGCGGACCAATTGTCACTTTGCCATCGGGAAAAATTTCCATCACGGCTTGTGCCATAACGTGCGCGGTGGAATGTCGAATGCGATATAACTTTGAATCTTGATAACGTTCTTGAACTTGTTGTGCCATTTTTGCTCCTTGCATTAATTGGACTCGACATCTCCTGATGTTGACTGTCAAAAGTCTGGAGACTTTTGAGTCCGTTACTTAAACAAAAATTCTCGCCCGAACACGGGGCGAGAATTGAATTCACGCGGTACCACCCGAATTGTGGAACAGGATTAATCCTGTTCTACATCTCTTCAGCCTCTAACGGAGCAACCCGTTCATCTTACTTGCTATTGCGTTCAGACTTACGCTCACAAGGGGTTTTCTGTGACGTTCCCTTGAAGAGATTCTCAATCTTTGCTCTCTTCTCCCTGTTAAGGACTTGCTCACATACTCGTCTTGGTCATTGCGTTTTCTATTTACTTGTCTACTTGCTTGCCTATCACTGTGGGCGAGATAGGGCTCGAACCTACGACCTTCGCGATGTCAACGCGATGCTCTAACCAACTGAGCTACCCGCCCGAACGAGTGAGCATTATAACTAGGGTTTGGAATTTTGACAATGGTATAATCCTTCGCGTTATGGCAAAACGCAAAACTCCCGAAGAACTGTCTGTGGAAGAATTGCGCCGACTTTTGGTGGAGAAAAGACGTGGCGCGCGCAAGGAACGGCTGGAACATTACCGCCGCACGGGACGGGTAATCTCCCTCGCGCCTGATGTCTCTGATGATATGAACGCGCACGCTTCCGCCCCCGTGGTGGATACGGCTGCGCCGGCAGAAGCAGCGCCCGAAGTTGCATCCGCGCCGCAGAATCCGCGCCGCAAGTGGATGGATAGAATCCTGCTCGCGGTTGAGGTGTTGGCGGTCGTCGGGCTAATTGGCGTGCTGCTCAACGGACTCGGTCTGCTGCGCACGCTCAACGCAGAAGTGGTTGCCGCGCTCAACCCTGTCACGCCCACACCGACTCCGCTGGTGATGGCGGTTGTGCTTCCTTCAGGACACACCCCGCCTGACGCGCAGGGTAACACCGCGCCGAATGAATCCGAAATACCGAGTCACTTGCGCCCGATGGTTCAATCGCTGGCGAACATCCCCGCGCCGCCTTCCGCGCCTGATCAAGCTGTGCGGTTGCAAATCCCCGCGCTGAATGTGGATGCGCCCATCGTGCAAGGTGATGGGTGGGAGCAACTTAAAAAAGGCGTGGGACAATACATCGGTTCGGCAAAGCCGGGTGATGACGGGAATGTTGTCCTTTCGGCGCATAATGACGTGTATGGTGAGTTGTTCCGCTATTTGGACAGGCTTGTTCCGGGTGATCAAGTGGTCATCTACACACAGCAGCGGCAGTATATTTATATTGTTGACCGTACGGTGATTGTCGAGCCAACCGCAGTGGAAGTGATGGCATCCACTGGCAACCCGACCGTGACTTTGATTTCGTGCTATCCATATCTTGTTGATAAACAGCGCATTGTTGTCTTTGCGCGATTACAAAATTAGGAGAAATAAAAATGGCTAAGAAAAATAAAAAACCAACCAGCGTGAGCTCTATATCTTCTGCACCTATCGAGTTCAATCCCGATTACACCGATGTGAAGAAGGATTTGGCGCGGATTGGTTTGCTGGCAGGATTTTTCATCACTGCGCTTGTTGTGCTTTCGTTCTTTTTGAAGTAACGGAAATTTGCGCTCGGTAGGTCAGGCTTTAAGCCTGACCTGCTATTACTTTAGAAATGATAATATTGGGTATAAAAAGTATCTTCTCAATATTTCGGGGTTAAAGATAGACCGTCCCGACACTTGCACCGCGCTGCGTTGCAGTGCAGGTGAGGTTTCCTCGAAAAATCAGTTGAGCCACTCAAACCTTCGGGACGTTACCCCTATTTTTTGAGATGATACATAAAAAATGCGTAAAAGAGAGGCGTGTTATGGACTTGCACAAAACCCAAATACTTTTGGAAAAGTCTCAACATCAGATTCTGGAATCCATTGCGGAAGAAGAAAAACGCAGTATTTCGGAAATTGTCCGCGAGATGATTGAGCGCGAGTTGCGTTATAGGCAGCGTCGTCAAATGGCATTTGCTGCGCGCGAACTTCAATTAGATTACGCTACAGACCCTGAATTATTGGAATTTACAAGCCTGGATAGTGATGACTTTTTTTTCGAGGATGAATCATTATGAAAAGAGGGGAAATTTGGCTGGTTAATCTTGACCCTACAATTGGGTCTGAAATTAAGAAAACACGTCCAGCCGTGATTATTAGCAGCGATCTAATCGGCATATTGCCGCTTAAAATAATTGTTCCATTTACAGATTGGAAAGACCGTTACTCAAACGCGCCTTGGATGGTACATATAGAACCCGATACACAAAATGGCTTAAGTAAAACATCAGCAGCGGATGGTTTGCAAGTTCGCTCTGTTTCACATCAAAGATTGGTCAAATTTGTAGGGACACTAACACCCGTACAAGTTGCTCAAATCGTTCAGGCGGTGGTAAATGTCTTCCAGCGTTAACCAACCAATTTACGAAATCCACCTCGAAAAATTAACCTACGGCGGCGAGGCAATGGGGCGCTTGCCTGACAATCGCGCGGTCTTTGTCCCGTTTGGGCTGCCCGGTGAAACCGTCCGCGTGGCGTTGACCGAGGACAAGAAAAACTTTGCGCGCGGGAAAATCATCGAGGTCGTTAAGTCCGCGCCGAATCGCATCCAACCGAAGTGCAAACATTTTGGCGTGTGCGGCGGATGTCATTATCAAAACCTTTCGTATGCGGATCAATTACAGGCAAAGACGGAGATTCTGCGCGACCAGTTGCAAAGAATTGGGAAGATACAAAATCCGCCCGTTGCGCCAATGGTTGCTTCACCGTCAGAGTGGAATTATCGCAATCACATTCAATTTCATTTGACGGCGGAAGGGAAACTGGGATACATCAATACAAAGGGAAATTCCGCGTTCCCCATCGTGGAATGTCATTTGCCCGAACCGAGCATTGATTCGTTTTGGCGCGAATTGCAATTTGATTCAAACAAAGACGCGGAGCGGGTTTCTTTGCGCGCAGGGCGGGACGAAGACCTCATGGTCATTCTTGAATCCGAATCGCCCGAAACGCCCGAAGTCGAAATCGAAGCGGATGTTTCTGTCGTGCATTTGTTTGACGAACAGCCCGTTGTCATTGCGGGGCAAGACCATATCATCATAAATATTCTGGGAAAAGATTTCAAGGTCTCTGCCGCGTCGTTTTTTCAAGTCAATACGCGGATGGCGGAGAAAATGGTGGAGTATTTGCTCGCTCAATTCCCGATTGCCAATTACCAATTATTGGATGTCTACTGCGGCGCGGGTTTGTTCAGTAAATTCTTTGCGCCAAATTGCAAACTGGTTATTGGGATCGAATCATCGGAAGCAGCGTGTGAAGATTTTGCTGTTAATCTCGATGAATTTGATAACGTTGAATTATACGAGGGCGCTGCGGAAGATGTGCTGCCCGGGCTTGCCAAGCGGATTGACAGCGCCAGTTATGTCATCGTTGACCCGCCGCGCGCGGGCATTGAAAAACATGCGCTGGATGCAATTCTCGATATCAAGCCGCAAATCATCGCCTATGTCTCATGTGACCCATCCACGCTGGCGCGCGACGCGGCGAAATTAATTCAAGGCGGATATCAATTGAAAGAGGTCACGCCGTTTGATCTGTTTCCCCAAACCTATCA
>DZBA01000238.1 GCA_022729775.1 Anaerolinea thermophila
ACGCCTCCAACGCGCTGGGGACAATCAATCCCATCCGCAAGTTGACCCAAATGGCAAAGGATGCCGGCGCGCTGGTTTACATAGACGCGGTGCAGTACGCGCCACACGGTCCGATTGACGTGCAGGATATTGGCTGTGATTTTCTCGCCTGCTCATCCTATAAGTTTTTTGGTCCGCACGCAGGCGCGTTGTATGGGAAGTATGAGATGCTCGATTCATTGAAACCGTACAAAGTCCGCCCGGCGACAAATGAACTGCCCGGCAAGTTCGAAACGGGAACGCAAAATCACGAAGGCATCGCGGGCGTATTGGGCGCGTTGGAGTACTTCGAGTGGATTGGGAAAACCTTTGGAAACGAATATGGAGAAGCATGGCGCGAAGCGGGATTCAGCGGACGAAGATTAACTTTCAAGCAAGGCATGTCCGCGTTGAAGGCATACGAGATGGAACTCTCGCGCGCGTTGATTGAGACGATTCAATCCGTGCCGGGGACGCGCATCTACGGCTTGACCGACATGAAGCGGCTGGACGAAAGAGTCGCAACGGTTTCATTCACGCTCGAAGGCAAACATCCCACCGATGTCGCAAAGCAGCTCGGCGATTTGGGCTTCTACGTTTGGGATGGGCATTATTACGCGCTGGCAATTGTGGAGCGGCTTGGCTTGCTCGAAAGCGGCGGCATGGTGCGTGTCGGCGCGGCGCATTACAATACGCTGGATGAAATTGCGCGCTTCGGCGAGGCGCTGAAAATAGTAGCAAAGATGTAAACGGACTCCGCAAGTTCTACTTGCGGAATCGTCAGAAGCAAGAATCGTCAGAAGCAAGAGTCCAGAAGTAGAACTTCTGGACTCCTAAAAAGGCAACGCTATGCAAAATGTTTTAATCACCGGCGGCGCGGGATTCATTGGCTCGAATTTCGTGCGTTATTTATTGAAGGCTGAACCCCGCGTTCAAGTCATCAACCTCGACGCATTGACCTACGCCGGCTCGCTTGAAAATCTCAAAGACCTGCCCGACGCGGAACGCCACACATTCGTCAAAGGCGACATCACCGACGCGGATTTCATCGGCGACCTGCTGCGGAAATATTCCATTGACACGATCATTCACTTCGCCGCCGAGTCGCATGTGGATCGCTCGATCTTGGGACCCGGGCAGTTCATGCACACGAACATCATCGGCACGTACACGCTGCTTGAATCCGCGCGGAAGTATTGGCTGGCGGAAAAAGGATTTGATAAAGAACAAGTCCGCTTTCATCACATCTCCACCGATGAGGTCTTTGGGACTCTCGCGCCGGGCGAACCCGCGTGGACGGAGGAATCACCCTACGCGCCGAACTCGCCTTACGCCGCGTCCAAAGCGTCGAGCGATCACCTTGTCCGCTCTTATGGTCACACGTACGGGCTGCCCTACACCTTAACGAATTGCTCCAACAATTATGGACCGTATCAATTCCCCGAAAAGTTGATTCCGCTGATCATCCAAAACGCAATGGACGAAAAGCCGCTGCCCGTGTATGGCGACGGTCAACAGGTGCGCGATTGGCTGCACGTGGAAGATCACTGCGCGGCGATTCATCTGGTGGTGGGCAAAGCCGCGAATGGCGCGACGTACAACATCGGCGGCGGGAATCAGCCCGCAAACCTGACCATCGTCGAAACGATTTGCGATATTCTGGATGAAAGAAAACCGCGCGCGGGCGGAAAGTCACACCGCGAGCTGATCCAGTTCGTGAAGGATCGCCCCGGTCATGATCGCAGGTACGCGATGAACGCAGAGAAACTTCACCGCGAGTTGGGATGGAGTCCGCGATATGATCTTAATCAAGGCTTGCTCGACACCGTCGAGTGGTACATGAGTCACCCCGAATGGACGGCGGCAATTCGCAAGCAGTTGGATTATCAATCGTGGATGGATAAAAATTACGGCAAGCGGTAAGAAATTTTTTGTACACGGACAACACGGACAACACACGGAAAAAACATTAAAAATCCGCCCTTTCCGTGTTTTCCGCGAAAATCCGTGTACAAGAAGAAAGCGATAAAGACTAATACAAGAAAGGATTGTGACATGAAAGGAATCATCCTCGCAGGCGGACGCGGCACGCGCCTGCAACCATTGACCATTGCCATCAGCAAACAAATGCTGCCCGTGTACGACAAGCCAATGATCTACTACCCGATTTCAACGTTGATGCTGGCGGGCATTCGTGAGATTCTCATCATCAGCTCGCCCGAAGATTTGCCGCTGTATCGGCGCATGTTGGGCGATGGAAAGAGTTGGGGGCTTTCGTTTACATACGCCGAACAAGCCGCGCCAAACGGACTCGCGGAAGCCTTCATCATCGGCAGGGAATTTGTCAATAATCAACCTTCGTGTTTAATCCTCGGCGATAATATTTTTTATGGAAACGGCTTGCCCGAAAAATTGCGCCGCTGCGCCGAGATTGAAAAAGGCGCGCGCATTTTTGCCTACCCCGTGCATGACCCCGAACGATACGGCGTGGTCGAGCTCGACCCGATTGACGACCGCGTGTTAAGCCTCGAAGAAAAGCCGAAGCAGCCCAAGTCCAATTATGCGGTGCCGGGTATTTATTTTTACGATGAGCGCGTGTGCGAATTTGCCGCGAACCTCAAACCCTCTCCGCGCGGAGAGTTGGAGATCACCGATGTGAACCGCATCTATCTCGAAGAAGGTCAGCTCACCGCCGAGGTTCTCAGTCGCGGATTTGCGTGGCTCGATGCAGGCACGCACGAGTCGCTTCTTCAAGCCGCGACCTTCGTCCAAACCGTCGAAGAACGGCAGGGCTTGATGATCTCCTGTCCCGAAGAAATTGCCTACCGTATGAAATTCATCAGCAGGGAACAGCTCAACGCGCTGGCTGAGTCAATGGGCGAAAATCATTACAGCGGATATTTGAAGCGGCTGGCACAGGGCAAGGTTGTGTAATACAAATTGCGTAATGTGTTTGTTGCAGGTTTATAATCAGATAAACGACTTGAAAACTGGAGCGCAAAATGACCGAGACCGCTTTAAGTAATATAAAAATATTTTTCGATGAAACCGGAAAAGCGCAGGAAGTCTTAATGAGCTATGAGACCTTTTTGCGCCTTGAAGTGTTTTTGAAGGAATTGAAAAACAACGACCAGTCATATTTCACCGCCAAAGAGTGGCAAAAGCGCATCCGTGAAGCGGAAGCCGATATTGAATCAGGGCGCACATATCGCGTGCAAGCACAAAATATCGAGAAAGCGCTGGAATGGCTCGATGAATGAAATTGTCTTAACGCAAAGGCTGAAAGACGACTATAAGGCTTTGCCCGAATCTGTCCAAAAGAAATTGAAGAAGCAAATTCGCTTTCTTGCCGAGAATCCCAAGCATCAATCTTTGCAAGTTCATCGGATTCAAGGAACATCTTACTGGGAGTTTTATATTGATAAATCGTATCGCTGTATTTTTCGCCAGGACGGTTCGGTTTTTTACTTGCTGGCGGCTGGGCATCATAAAGTGGTGGATGAATTTTCCCGCAAATAAAGGGACATTTGACTTCAATGAAACTCCTACATTTCTCCGACGCGCATATTGATATGGCGAACTATGGCAGGCACGATCCTCAAACGGGATTGCCCCTGCGCGTTTTGGATTTTCTCAAATCGCTCGATACGATTGTAGACACCGCCATCTCCGAAAAGGTGGATATGGTCATCTTCGCGGGCGACGCGTATCGTGACCGTTCCCCCGCGCCGACCTTCCAGCGCGAGTGGGGACGCCGCATCATGCGACTCTCCAGCGCGAAAATTCCCACGCTGCTTCTCGTTGGCAACCACGACGTTTCACCGTCCATCGGGCGCGCGCACGCCTTGCACGAATTTTCAACACTGCAAGCGCCGTACGTCCGCGTGTTGGACAGACCCGAATTTCTCACGCCCGAACAGTTATGGGGCTTGCCGATTCAAGTCATCGCCATGCCGTGGATCACCCGCTCCGGTCTAATGGCTGTGACAGGCGAAACGGATTCCACGCAGGCGTTCTCGCGCATCGAAGAAAATATCGGCGAGCTGATGAATCACTGGCTGGAAGAATCAAACCCCGCGCTGCCGATCATCCTCACCGCGCACGCATCCATTGAAGGCGCAAAATTCGGCGGCGAAAGGCTCGTGATGATCGGCAACGACCTCGTGCTTTCGGGCAGTCTGGTGAAGGATGGAAGATTAAGTTACGTCGCTATGGGACACATCCACAAGCCACAGGATGTGAACGAAGGATCGCAGCCGCCCGTCATTTACCCCGGCTCGATCGAGCGCGTGGATTTTGGCGAAATCAAGGAAGATAGATTCTTTGTCATCGCGCATGTCGAACATGGGAAAGATACGCGCGTCGAATGGCGAAAACTGGAGACGCGCGTCTTTCTCGATAAATGGATGAAACTCGAATCCAGCGAAAACGTGACCGATCAGATCAAGTCCGCGCTGCCCAAACCGAAACAAATGCGCGATGCCATTGTGCGCCTCGTGGTGGAATATCCGCGCGAATGGGACACGCTCATAGATGAATCCGCGCTGCGAAAATACACCGAAGGCGCGTTTGAGTTTCACTTCGTCAAACGTCCGCAAAGCGAAGCGCGCGTAAGAATCCCCGAAGGTCAGGTGGTGAGCAGTTTAAGTCCGCTCGATTTGCTGGAGCAATATTGGCAGTCCGCGAAGGTCAATGACGACATTGAAGTCTTGAAACAAATGGCGCAGGATGTAATTCAAAATGATGAATGATGAATGATGAATGCGGAATAAAAATCTACAATCGCAAATCTTAAATCCCAAATCATAATGAGGTAATGATGTCCAAAGAAAATTCAAATTATCGCTGGTTCGTGGTGGCTGTGTTTTTCTTCTTCATGTTGTTGCACCAAACCGACAAATTGATGATCGGCTCGCTGCAAGTTCCCATCATGGAAGAATTTGGAATCAACAATACGAAATGGGGACAGATCAATTCTGTCGCGCTGCTGGTTGCAACTTTTCTATATCCGCTGTGGGGCTATTTATATGACCGCTACGCGCGCGCCAAGTTGCTTGCGCTGGCGTCGTTTATCTGGGGCGCGACCACTTGGATGAACGCCATCGTCCGCACCTTTGGCGGATTTCTTATCACGCGCGCATCCACCGGCATTGACGATTCATCTTACCCGGGTTTGTATTCCCTGATCGCGGATTATTTCGGTCCCAACCTGCGCGGAAAAATCTATGGCATTTTGCAGCTCGCGCAGCCGATTGGCTATCTGCTCGGCATGATTCTCGCGCTGATGGTCGCGCCCAACATCGGCGGGTGGCGTTCGGTGTTCTACATCACCGGCTCGCTGGGACTGGTCATTGCCGCGCTGATTTTCTTCGGCGTAAAGGAAATGCCGCGCGGACAAGCCGAACCCGAATT
>DZBA01000239.1 GCA_022729775.1 Anaerolinea thermophila
CCTTTTAACACTGTATCGCGCAGATATTTATTCATGCTAAAATGAATTTATGAACGCATCTATTCGCCCTTCTCCCATTGCCGGGACATGGTATGAAGCCGACCCGAAACGCCTCGCCGCGAAGATTGATTCGTATCTTGCAGATGCCCAACTCCCGGATTTGAGCGGGGATGTGGTTGCTGTCATCGCTCCGCACGCGGGACATATCTATTCGGGCGGAGTCGCCGCGCACGCCTTTGCTGCCCTGCGCGGGCTTGCTCCCGATTTGGTTGTTGTGCTTTCTCCATTTCATGCCTTCGCGCCATATCCGTTGATGACCACCGCGCACGCGGCATACTTTACGCCACTGGGAAATATCGCGGTGGATACTTCCGCGCTGGCAGAGTTGGAAGCGCGGCTCGATATTCCCATCACGCCTGTTGCAAATGACAGGGAACACTCGCTCGAAATCGAACTTCCATTTTTACAGCGCGTCTTGAAAAATGAATTCAAATTGCTGCCGCTGATGATTCGCGCGCAAGAGCCGCAGGTCGCCCGCGAAATTGGGGAAGCGCTGGCGGAAACTCTCAAAGATAAAAACGCGCTGCTCGTCGCATCTACTGACCTTTCGCATTTTTACGATTCGCAGACCGCGTCCATCCTTGACCATGAAATGCTGCGGCGGTTTGAATCCTTCGACCCCGAATCTATTTTCGACGCGGAAAGTTCGCGCAAAGGCTTTGCCTGCGGTCATGCCGCTGTCGCCGCCATGCTGGTCGCGGCAAAAAAACTCGGCGCAAGTAAAACACAAACGCTCAAATATGCCACATCGGGCGACGTGACAAGGGATTACTCTTCCGTGGTCGGTTATGGCGCGGCTGTGGTAACTCGCTAAATTTTATGTTTGCCCGAATCGCCGTCAACATTCCCAGCGTCACAGGTCTTTTTGATTATTCGATTCCCCCTGAATTGAACAACGTTCAAGTTGGCTGTCTTGTCACTGTCCCATTTGGAAGGCAGACCGCGCAGGGCGTGATTATCGAACTGATTGATTCCCCTTCCGTAGAGAATCCAAAATCCATTCTTGACCAGCTAGACCCCGCGCCGCTTTTAACCCAACCACAAATCGCTCTTGCCGCGCACATCTCTGCCGCCACCCTGAACCCGCTTGCTTCCATCGTCAATTTGATGATTCCAATAGGGCTGTCTCAACAGGCGGATGTAAGTTACGAGTTACGAGTTGCGGATTATGCGGGCGAGACTTCAACAATAGCAACGCCCCTGATTAAACTCCTGCAAGAGCGACATGCGCTGCGCGGCAGGCAAATCGATTCCCATTTTGCAAAAAAAGATTGGCGCAAGACCGCCCAGTTGCTTGTCAAAAAAGGCGTGTTGTCTACGACGCATGTCTTACCGCCGCCGCGCGTGCGCCCGAAATATGTCCGCGTGGCGCAGCTGGCTGTCGCGCCTGATGAGGCGCGCGCGGCGATGGATTCTCTTGGGACAAAGCAAACGCTCGCCCGCAGGCAATCCGCGCTGCGTTATCTCATCCAGCAGCCCGATGCAATTAACGTCTCGTGGGTGTATGCTGAAACGGGATGCAACCTCGCGGATTTGCAAATTCTGGAAGAGATGGGTTTGATTCGTTTGTTCGAGAATGAGATATTTCGAGATTCGCTGGCGGGGATAAGTAAACAAGTGGACATGGAAACAAGCAAGCAGGAGATTGAACTCACGCCTGAACAATCTTTCGCGCTGGATGCGATTCTTCGCGCGTCCTTACGCTTTCAACATTCAACTTTTCTCCTTTATGGCGTGACCGGCTCAGGCAAAACGGAAATCTACCTGCGCGCCGCCGAAGAAGTGATAAAACGCGGCAGGCAAGTCATCATTCTTGTTCCTGAAATTGCGTTGACGCCGCAAGCCGTAAGAAGATTTTTATCGCGCTTCCCCGGTCAAGTCGGCATTATTCATTCCAAACTTTCCGAAGGTGAGCGTTACGATACATGGCGGCGCGCGCGCAGCGGAAAACTCAAGGTCATCATCGGCGCGCGCTCCGCGTTGTTTTCTCCGCTGGCGAATGTTGGCTTGATCGTCGTGGATGAATGTCACGATGGCTCGTATTATCAATCCGAGCCGCCTTTTTATCACGCGGTTTCCGCCGCGCAGGAATATGCGCGATTGTGCGGCGCGGTGTGCGTGCTGGGTTCCGCCACGCCAACCGTCGAACAGCGATTTATTGCCGAGCAAAATCAAATTGTGAAATTGGAATTGCCGAACCGCGTCACAGATTCTGACTTGCCGCCTGTGGAAGTGATAGACATGCGCGAAGAATTCAAAACCGGCGGGCGCGGAATTTTCTCGCGCGCGTTGAGCGAATCCATCGCCGAAGTGATTTCGCGCGGCGAACAAGCCATCCTATTTTTGAATCGGCGCGGAACGGCGACATACGTTTTTTGCCGTGACTGTGGATATGTGGTCAAGTGTCCGAATTGCGAAACGCCGTTGACGCTCCATGTTGAAGGTTTAAAGTTGAATGTTGAAAGTTCGCCTGCAACGTTAAACCTGAAACCTTCCAGCCTGCTTTGCCATCGTTGTAGTTACACGCGCAATACGCCAAAAACTTGTCCTGCCTGTGACAGCAAAAATATCCGCGCTTACGGGTTGGGAAGTGAAAAAGTCGAAGCCGAAGCGCAAGCGATGTTTCCGCAGGCGCGGACTTTGCGCTGGGATTGGGACACCACCCGCGCCAAAGATTCCCATGAAATGATTCTCATGCACTTTGCAAATCATCAAGCCGATATTTTGGTGGGAACGCAAATGCTCGCCAAAGGACTCGACTTGCCGCTGGTGACCCTCGTTGGCATCGTCCTTGCCGATGTGGGACTCACGCTGCCCGACCCTTTTGCAAGTGAAAGAGTATTTCAAACGTTGACGCAAGTCGCGGGGCGCGCGGGACGTTCGGCGCGCGGCGGCAAGGTCATCATGCAAACCTTCATGCCCGAACATTACGCGCTTCAGTTTGCGGCAAAACATGACGTGGATGGTTTTTATCAGCGCGAGTTGGAATATCGCAAACAGCTGGGCTACCCGCCCTTTATCCGTCTTGCGCGGCTGGAGTATCGTCACGCCGACGCGGAAAAAGCAGAAGCGGAAGCAAAGCGCGTGGCGGAAAAACTCCGCGCAAAGATCGAATCCGAAAGGCGGGTTCAAACCGAGTTGATCGGACCCGTTCCCGCATTCCATTCAAGGATGGATGGAATCTACCGCTGGCAAATTATCATCCGCGCGCCAGACCCTGTGGATTTACTCCGCGCCGTCAAGCCTGTTGATTGGCGCATCGAAATTGACCCAGTGAGTTTGTTGTAAAATTTTATAAAAATAATTTAAAGATAAAAGGATTCCCCATGAAAAATAAAAAGTCATTTGAAACGCGCGCCGTTCACGCAGGCGAGCGGGTTCCGCCTGCCGATTTCACCCCGGTTACTACGCCCATTTGGACGACCGTTGGTTATCTTTACGAAAACATGGATGACCTCGACGCGGTGTTCGACGGCAACAAGCGCGGACAAGTCTACCTGCGCTATTCAAATCCAACGGTCGAAGCGTTTGAGGCAGCGGTGGCAGAGCTCGAAGCGGCGGATGGGGCGCAGGCGTATTCTTCCGGCATGGCGGCGATTCATGCTGCCCTGCTTGCCGCCGGGGTGAAAGCGGGGACTTCGGTGGTTGCCGCGTTGGATGTGTACGGCGCGACCTTTTCTCTTTTGCATTCGCTTTTCAAAAATATGGATGTCAATCTTCGCATGGTGGATGCCATCAATCATGCCGAAGTTGAATCCGCGTTGAAGGAAAGCGGCGCGGTTGTGCTATATGTCGAATCCATTTCCAATCCGCTTTTGAAGGTTGCGGATATTCCCGCGCTTGCCGAACTCGCGCATCGTTATGGCGCGGCGTTGCTGGTGGATAACACCTTTGCCGCGCCGTATCTGCTCAACCCCATTTCGCACGGCGCGGATATGTCCATTCACAGCGCGACGAAATATATTTCAGGGCATGGCGATGTGCTGGCAGGCGTGATTGCCGCGTCGAAAGAAAATAAGAAAAAATTGTTCGAGTTGAATAAACTTGTAGGCGGCGTGTTGGGACCTTTCGAAGCGTGGCTTGCGTTGCGTGGTTTGAAGACACTGCCGTTGCGGATGAAACAGCAGTGCCAAAATGCCCAGCAAGTGGCAGAGTGGCTGAGCAAACATCCGCGCGTGACGAAGGTCAATTATCCCGGGCTTGCGGCGCATCCCCAGCATGAGCTTGCGGAAAAATTATTCCAAGGCAGGGGCTACGGCGGCATGTTGTCTTTTGAAATCGAAGGCGCGGATAAGGCGAAAATTTTCCGCTTTATGGAATCTTTGAAGATATGCCTGCCCGCGACAACCCTAGGCGATGTATATTCGCTTGTCTTGCATCCCGCCACGTCTTCGCATCGCAGCCTCACGCCTGAACAGCGCGCGCAGGTGGGTATCTCTGATGGGTTGGTGCGCTTTTCCGCGGGCATCGAATCGGTGGAAGATATTCTGTCCGATTTGGAAGGCGCGTTGGCGGCAGGGTAAGATGATATAATTCATTATTCCCGTAAATTGACGGCGCAAATTTTGCCAGTCCTTTTGTAAGGACTGGCGTTTTCTTTTCCCCCCCTCTGAATTTAAAAGGAGTAAGTAAATATGGATTTCCATGTAGACGATTGGGTCATTCACTGCACGCATGGACTTGGCAGAATCACCGCGATTGAAGATCGCACATTCGATAAACACGCCGCAGTTCCCTATTATGTGGTTCAGGTTTCAGACCTCACCATTTGGGTTTCTGCGGATGAAAAACAAAACCAGCGCTTGCGGCTGCCTGTCAGCGAAGCGGAATTTCGAACCACCCTGGCGATTTTGTCCAGCCCGGCAGAAACCCTTTCGAGCGACCGCCGCCAGCGCAACCTCGATTTGTTGACTCGTCTTGAAGATGGACGGGCTGAATCGCTTTGCAGGGTCATCCGCGACCTTGCCGCATATCGTCACGCCCGTACCTGGAATGAATATGACAATAACTTGATGCGGCGCGCGCAAAAAGCGCTGCTTGGGGAGTGGTGTTTTATCCTTTCGGTCACGCCGCATGACGCCGAGATTGAATTACAGCGCCTGTTGACGCGCAAAGAAGGTTGAATAAATTAAGTTGCTATCTTGTAAAATCTAGCCGGGCTAACGCAACGCAGAGCTGCAAAGGAAGGCAGCGCTCGCGCAGTGGGACGGTATACCTCAGCATCAAAAGCGCGTAACAACCAGTTTTTACTTTTACAGACCCTAATGGTTTCCTTGAAACCTTTGGGGTCTTTTTTTGTATGACGGGTATTATTTTCCCCCTTGACAAGGTTTTGTTTTTGCGTAAAATAAAAAAACGA
>DZBA01000240.1 GCA_022729775.1 Anaerolinea thermophila
CACCGAGACTGATTAAGTTTCCGTTTTCTTGCCGCAGGAACCAATGTTCCCATCCATTACAGGGTGCGCCATTCATGTAATGACTTCCTGCTTTGTGAATACTTCCTTCAAAGCCGTCCGCTGTGCGAAGTCTCGTGTCGGGTTTTATGATTGCAAAACGGGATTTATCTTTTGAGAAAAATAGTTTTTGCCCTGCTTGCAACAAACCATTTTCAACGAGTACAGAAAACTCTACTTTTGGCGCAGATTTACTTTTGCTTTTCACATCAAAAGTTTGCGGGTCAAACATTTCTGGTTGAATTGCGTCGATTCGCTTTTGCGCCACCTTTATATATTTTTCTTCTCTTTCCAAACCAATCCAATTTCTATGAAGGCGTTTTGCAACTGCGCCAGTCGTGCCGCTTCCAAAAAATGGGTCGAGAACTACATCGCCAGGATTGCTGGACGAAAGAATTACACGATAAAGTAAAGGTTCGGGCTTTTGTGTGGAATGAGCCTTATCTCCGTTATCATCTTTAACTCTTTCTGATCCTGTCGCCAAAGATAAAAGCCACCAATCAGAACGCATTTGTTTTTCTTCGTTCAAGCCTTTCATTGCCTGATAGTTGAATGTGTATTTTGCGCCCTTACCCGAACTTGCCCAAATCATTGTCTCATGGGCATTCGTAAATCTAACTCCGCGAAAATTAGGCATCGGATTTGTTTTTACCCAAATCACGTCATTCAACATCCAAAAGCCTAAATCCTGCATGATCGTCCCAACACGGAAAATATTGTGGTAAGAACCGATGACCCAAATGGAACCAGTTGGTTTTAGAATTCGCTTGCAAGCCGTTAACCATGCTTTTGTAAATTCATCGTAGGCTTGGAACGAAGCAAACTTGTCCCAATGATCATCAACAGCGTCAACCTTGCTCATGTTGGGACGATGTAATTCATTCTGTAATTGCAGGTTGTAAGGCGGGTCTGCAAAAATCAAGTCAATTGATTTTTCAGGTAAGGAATTCAGATTTTCGACACAATCGCCTTTGAGGATTTGATTCAGGGGTAATTTCATTATCGGATATCTCCAAGTCCGATTATACCCATCACGGTCACAAATTGCGCCTTTTTATTCCGTTTAAATTAATTGGGGTAAACCAATTAAGAAACGCGCTCTTAATCGCTGTGCTAAAATAAACGCAAATGGAATCAGCCCCCCAAGAACCCACCACCCCCGCTCCGCGCCCCCAGCCTGCGCGCAGACCGCGCAAAACAAATCCCTTTATGACCACGTTGGGCGTTGCGATTTTGCTTGCCACCCTGTTCACGGCATGGTCGCCCAATAGTTTATTTGCCAGCAATTTGCAAAAGCAATTGAATTTGATGCTCACCCCGCAAGCCGAGCCGAATAATTTCGTCAGTTCGCCACAGCCGCAACTGCGCATTGGCATCGTCGCCGGTCACAACGGGAACGATTCGGGCGCGGTATGCATCAATGAGGATGGCGAAGTTGACCTCGCTGAAGCAGATGTAAATATGGATATTGCCAACTTTGTCCGCGATAGTTTGACCGCCCAGGGCTATCAAGTGGATTTGCTCAACGAGTTCGACACGCGCCTGAATGGATACCGCGCGGTTGCGCTCGTTTCCATCCACAATGACTCATGCGAATATGTCAACGATGAGGCGACGGGATTCAAGGTTGCGGCTTCGCTTGATTCGCGCGATGTCAACCGCGCCCAACGCCTGACCGCCTGCCTGGTAGACCGTTATGCGCGCATCACCGGCTTGACCTTTCACGCGGGCAGCATCACCGCAGACATGCGCGAATATCACGCCTTTTCAGAAATTGACCCGAACACCATCACCGCCATCATCGAAACGGGTTTTCTCTATCTTGACCGCGATATTCTCACCAAGGAAACCGCGCGTGTTGCGGAAGGCGTAACGCAGGGCATTTTATGTTTTATGAACAACGAAAGCGTCGCGCCCACACCTATCCCCACCGTTGAGCAATGAAAGCAATCAAACGCAGCCTGATATATTCGATTTTACTTGCCGCGTTGATATGCGCTATGGCAGCAGCCATTGCGTGGACAACGGGTTCAACCACCGCGCTGGGTTTATCTTCCACGCCGACGCCGACCTACGCGCCTTTGTTTGGCTACGCTGAAATCGCCAAGCCCACTTACACGCCATCGCCAACGCCGCTTCCCACTCAAACACAGTTTGTATACAGTGGAAACAAATATATTCTCGTGGATATTTCAGAGCAGCGTTTGTACGCTTATGAAGGTAATACGCTGGCTTATGATTTTGTCGCTTCCACCGGGATGAATAACGGCACGCGCACGGGCATGTTCAGCGTGCTGGAAAAAATCCCCAACGCGTACGGCTCGACATGGGATATTTGGATGCCGAACTGGCTTGGCATTTACTGGTCGGGCAATTTGCAAAACGGAATTCATGCCCTGCCCATCCTCTCGAATGGCGCGACGTTATGGTCTGGTTATTTGGGCGTTCCCATCTCTTATGGCTGCGTTGTGCTGGGAACTTATGAATCGCAGCTGCTCTATGATTGGGCGGAAGTTGGGACGCCGGTGGAAATTCAGTGGTAACAAAAAATTTCGCCCGCGCATCAAAAGGTATAATTCAAATATGAAAAACTCCCCGGCAAACCCCAGCGCGCAAAAAAAACGAAATCTGATTTTGCCTGCTCTATTGGTCATAACAGGGTGCGCGGTACTGCTGTTTGCGGCATGGTCGGCGATCACATCCCCAGCGCTGGCGTCCATTTTGAATTCAACTGGAACGCCGCAGGAAAAGGAAAGGTCGCAGCCCTTTGCGCAGGTCAGCATTGCCAAGCCGTCCATGTCAAATCAAGCGGAACCTGTCTCCACAGCCAGCGCCCCGGTTGCTGTGGAGATTCCGCCTACGCAGCCGGCGCCCATCGAGATTCTTCCCACCGCGGAAGTTTACATCCCACCGGTTGAAACGCCCACCGCAGCGGAATCAACCAGCGCGGAAATTTCCACGCCCGGCGCGGTGTACGCGGAAGTAATTCCCGATACGCCCACGCCCGAAGGCGCGCCGACTGCTGTCGCGCCTTATGTCCCGGTCAAGGGCAACGGCGAACGTTGGATTGACGTTGACCTCTCCCAGCAGCGGTTATACGCATACGAAGGCGATGCGGTTGTCAACTCATTCATTGTCTCTACCGGCACATGGCAAACCCCGACGGTGACGGGCGAATACAAGGTATGGGTTAAACTGCGCTCCGCCGCCATGTCGGGACCTGGGTATTATTTGCCCAACGTCCCATTCATCATGTATTTTTATGGCAGTTACGGCATTCACGGCACATACTGGCACAACAACTTTGGGACGCCGATGAGTCATGGCTGCGTAAATTTATCCATCCCTGACGCGGAATGGTTGTATAACTTCGCCTCAGTTGGCACAGTTGTAAACGTACACTATTAACATGAGATCACGCCCCCCCCGCAGAAATCCACGCGAACTTCTTAATCAAATCCTCGCCATCCTCGTCGGCGGATTTGCGTTGTATCTTGTTGTTACCATCCTCTGGGTGATTGGATACCAGATTGCGTTTGCCGGCAGAATCTTCCCCGGTGTTTCCGTCGCCGGCGTAGAAGTTTCAGGCATGAAGCCAAGCGATGCCGCGCTCAAGTTAAGCCAGACGCTCTCCTTTCCAATCAATGGGAAGATTCTCTTCCGCGCCGCCGATAGAATTTGGGTGGCGTCCCCTGCCGAACTTGGCATGGTCTTCGACCCCACCGCCAGCGCAAACGCCGCTTATGATTTTGGTCGCTCTGGGAATCCATTCGGCGCGATGATGTGGCAATCCCGCGCGGCGGGACTCGGCGCAGACTTGCCGCCTGTCATCATCTTCGACCAGCGCGTGGCGTACAACTATTTGCAAAATATCGCCGCGCAAATAGACCAGCCCGTCATCGAAGCCAGCCTGCATTTGGACGGCACAAACGTCGTCGCGCAGCCCGGTCAAATTGGGCGGCTGCTGAATATTGACGCAACCATGATTTATCTCGGTGCGCAAATGCAAACTTTTCGCGATGGCGAAGCGCCGCTTATCATACGGGAAGCCGCGCCGCGCCTATTGGATGTTTCCTCGCAAGCCAACGCCGCGCGCATCATCCTCAACCAGCCGTTAACAATCACCGTGCCGAATTACCGCGAAGGCGACCCCGGACCGTGGACGTATGACATCCCCGTCGTTGCAAACATGCTCGGTGTGAACATCGTCGAAGTAAACGGCAAAGCAGAAATGCAAGTAGGGCTTGACCCTTCCGCGCTGCGCCTGACTTTGGGCGAACTAAAAACATACGTGGATCGTTCCGCGGAAAGCGCGCGCTTTACCTTCAACAATGATACAAGTCAAATCGAACCGATTCTCGCATCCAAGACCGGGCGCGTGATGGATGTCGAAGCCAGCATCCTTGCGATTAATCAGGCTCTCGCGCAAGGCGAACACACAGTCGCGCTGGTCGTCTCGGAACAGCAGCCCGCCATCGCGGATTCCGCCACCGGCGCGGAGTTGGGAATCACGCAGCTGGTCACACAGCACACCACTTATTTTTACGGCTCTAGCGAAGCGCGCATTCAAAATATTGTCGCGGCAGCAGAGCGGTATCATGGCGTGCTGGTCGCGCCCAATGAGACATTCTCGATGGGCGCATATCTTGGCGATGTCAGCCTCGAAAACGGCTTTGCGGAAGCGCTCATCATTTACGGCGGACGCACCATCAAAGGCGTGGGCGGCGGCGTGTGTCAGGTCAGCACCACGCTTTTCCGCGCCGTGTTCTTTGGCGGTTATCCCATTGTAGAGAGATATTCACATGCCTACCGCGTGACCTATTACGAGAAAACAGTCAGCGGTGAAAACGACCCCGACCTCGCCGGCATGGACGCGACGGTTTACTTCCCACTGGTAGACTTCAAATTCCTAAACGACACGCCCTATTGGATGTTGATGGAAACTCATGTGGATGTTGCCGCGCGTAAAATTACATGGCAAATTTACTCCACTCCCGATGGGCGCAGTGTCGCATGGGAATCTACCGGTCCCACCAACGTCGTCCCGCCGCCGGAACCCATCTTTGAAGAAAATCCCGAACTGAAAGCGGATGAAATCGAGCAGATAGATTACGCGGCACAAGGCGCGGATGTCACCGTCAGCCGTACGGTCATGCGTAACGGGCAGTTATATTTCACCGATGAGTTGCGAACGCATTACCAGCCCTGGTCGGCAATCTGTCAATATGGGTCTGGAACCGAAGACCCGAAACAGGCAGCGCGAAGAAATAAAATCTGCCTCTCGCCAAATAGTTAATGACT
>DZBA01000241.1 GCA_022729775.1 Anaerolinea thermophila
GAAAATGGGGATAAAATATCTGTATGAAATTTGATATGACCACCCCCGCTTTATTGTTCCCCGCTGTGACGCTGTTGATGTTGGCGTACACCAATCGTTTCAACACGCTGGCTTCGATTATCCGCCATTTGCACGAGAAGTATCAGAAGCAGCGCGATAAGAACCTGCTCGCGCAGATTTCCAACCTGCGCTACCGCGTCTACCTCATCCGCAATATGCAGATTTGCGGCGTGTTGAGTCTGCTGTTGTGCATGGTCAGTATGTTTGCGTTATTCGAAAACTGGCTGCTTTTGGGACAATGGCTGTTTGCTTCCGCGCTGATTTTGATGATTATTTCGATGGGAATTTCTCTGCGCGAGTTGCAGGTTTCCGTCGGCGCGCTGGATTTGCTCTTGATAGATATGGAAGAAGAAAAGAACCGCAGGGATTGAGCCTGCGGTTCTTTGTTGCTTATTTGCTTAGTTTATCTACTTCCACTTGTAACTGCGCTTTCAGCGCTTCAAAGTCAAGACCGTTTGCGCTGGCGTAATCTTTGATTTTCATGGCGGGGTCAGGCATGGAAGCGCCGATGATTTTTTCGATGTCGGATTGGGGAACGCCGAGTTGCGTCAATTCGCCGAAGGTGGTTTTGCCTTTGATGAGATAAGTCTCGCTGGTTTCCACTGCGGGCGTGGATGCGACTTCGGGCGCGGGCGCGGATTCCGCGTCTGTTGCGGATGCGGGTTTTACATCCACAGTAAAGGTTTTAAGATACTCAATCCGCTCGGGGGTGAGTTTGGATTGATCCAGTAAATCTGCGGCGGATTTGGGCAGGTAAATTTCTTCCGCGGTGATTTCAAAGGGAAGTCCGAGTTGAAAGGCAACGAACAAGCGGACAGAACTTGTGCCAATTTCATGCTCGCTTTCGGCGTACATGGTTTCAAGATTTTTTACGGCAAATGTGGCGGGTTTATCGGTTGTGACTTGAAACGCCTGCGCGAGGAGTTCTGGCGTCACGTCGAACGCGCCGGCAATATCGCCAAATGTGTAAGACCCGCGAATGTCCGCCGGGTTGGCTTGACCTGCAAATTCGCCTTCGGCGTAGGTCGCCGGGATTTTTGTGGATGTCGTTTGCCAAAATCCCAGCGCGGAGGAAAGCGCGATTCCGCCAAACATGACGACAAAGATGATGAAAGCAAGGGGTTTGGATGTGAGGTTCATTTTACACTTCCGCTGGTGAAGACAACTGTGCGCGCAACCGGGCAAATCGCTTCGGAGGTACATTCGAGGCAGGAAATACATTGATGGTCGCGCACGACATCAACGCTGTCTACGGGGATATTCATGGGACACATGATGGAACACGCGCCGTCGGCTTTACAGGTTGAGGCAGCGCGTTTGATGGAGAACACGCGGAAAAGATTCGTAACTCCCAATACCGCGCCATACGGGCAGGCGTACTTGCACCAGGGGCGTTCTACAAAAACGGACAAGAGCAGCGTGGCGACAAGAATGGCAAGCGCGGTCGGCGCGACTTCGGCTGACCAGAAGTTGAAGAGCGCAAAATAGGGATCGTATGCCTCAAAGACAAGCTCGCCGCTGACGGCTGTGACGTATAACACCCAAACTAGAATTGCATAACGCGCATAGCGCAGGACGTTATCAAGTTTGGCTGGGACGAAATGGTTGTACCGGCGCTTGAAGAATTTCTGCCCAAGTTTGCCAACCCATTCTTGCACTGTTCCCAGCGGACAGACCCAGCCGCAGAAGACCGGTCCAAATAGAATGGAAAGCAACATGACAATAGCCGCCAGCACAAGCGAAGCCGCATGAGCTTTCTTGACGAAGATTCCGCTTGCGATGAAGGTGTAGAGCGTTTCCACGCCGCCAAAGGGACAGACCGCGTGCAGTGACGCGCTGGAGAAGAAGGCAAATCCAGAGCCGCTTTCTAAAAGCGTGTGATTGATTGCGATGAACGCAATCAACAGGAAGAAGAACCATTGAACGACTTTCCGTATCCAGATACTGCGCGGACGAAACAGCCGTATCCGCTTTCCAAAAACTGTGACCATATATACCTCCGAAAAAATATTATGAAGGTAGTGTAAATTTTTTTTGTACAGAGTTGGGAAAGGTTTTGTGAAGATTTGGTAAAGGAAGGGTTTACTCAATCGGCTCAGGTTTGCCCAACACCGGCTGCGGGCGGGTGATGTACACATCTATCACAGATTGAACGGTGGCGAAAAGTTCGCGGGTATGCCAGTATGCGCGTGAGATTTTGCGGAAGTACGTGTTGTTTGCTTCCACGCCATTCGCGTCAATGCCGAAGGAATTGCACAGGAACAAGGCGCGCGGCAGGTGAAATGCCTGCGTCACCAATATTGCAGATTTAACCTGAAAGATTTCGTCCGCGCGGTAACAGGTGTCGTACGTGCGCCGCCCGGCAAAATCCAGCACGATGTCACGGTCAGGCACGCCGAGTTGCAAAGCGTATTGCCGCATTGCTTCGGGTTCGTTGTAATTGACAAAACGATTGTCGCCGCTCATCAATAGTTTTTCCACCTTGCCTTGCTGGTAAAGTTTGACCCCGGTTTCCACGCGGTCACGCAGCACGGGACCCGCTGACCCATCACGGTACAGTCCCGCGCCGAAGACAATTCCCACCCGCGCGGCGGGAACGTCTTCCGCGTTATACGTCCGCGTTGCCGCGTAGATGAGGATAATCAACTTGGGGAGGAAGATGACCGTCAGCGCGATTGAGATTGTTACGCGCGCAAATTTCCAAAGAAAGGTTTTGATTTTTTGTATCACGGGAATATGTTTACTTCAACAGCGTATTCAAATCCAGCCCTGAACTTTTTGCATACATGATGAAATCCGCGTAGGTGGCGTCTTCCACAACTTGTAACTCATCCATGCCGTAAGCGACTTGTAACGTGTCTTTATAATCCTCTTCAGGCGTGAGAAGCAGGTCAATGAAGGCGCGCTGCAATACGCGGCGCATTTCAATGGGAAGTTTATTCGAGAACGAAATATTTTCATAAGGGATGACTTTGGGCGTGCGCCAGATGACCTCAATGCGTTCCAGCACATCGGGGTAACTCGCTTCGAGCGATGGCAAGTCGCGCGCGTCGGTGTAGGTCGCGCCGAAGTCGCAGATGTCTGCCGCGTACACCGCGCGGACGACATTCGCCTGACCTTCGAGGAAGGCGCCGCTGCGGACTCCGACCCCGGACTGGTTCAACGCCCCAAACGGAATCACATACCCGGAAGGCGATGAAGTATCGCTCCAGCATGGCTTTTTATCTTGAAATTGTTTGAGCGCGTCGGCGGCTTCGGCGGTGTTTGCGTTGCGCGCAAGGTCAAAATAGGGGATAAATCCGCTGTCGCGGTTGGCGATGAATTGCGCGCCGTAGAACATCTCGCCATTGCGCAGGCTGCCAAGCGCGGCGGTGATAGAATCCGCTTCGCGCGCGAGTACATACCCGAAGGGCGAAAGCGGCGCGATGTGCGCGTTCCCCGTGCTGAAGGCTTCGATGAGTCGCTTTTCGGAAGTTGGCGTAACAGTCACAACGCGATAGCCCGTACGCGATTCGATATATGCCGCGAGTTTTTCGCCCGCTTCGATTGTCTTTTGATCTGGCTGCGTCGAAACGGGCAGGGTGAAAATCAGCGGGTTCCGCTCGCTGCCCAATTCTGGCGGCAGGGGCGTGGAGGTTGACGGCGGCGGAGTCAAGAATGGCGTGGAGGTTGCAGGCGCGAGACGAATCGGCGCGTTACATGCAAGACTCGCAAGCGTGAGGATGAGCAAAAACTTTTTCATTGAAGTTTGTTTCACATAATCATACTGATATTGCTATAATAAGACAAGGTAAGAAAGGACAACCATGAAAAACACATTGAATACTATTATGTCCATTTTGATATTGATCGTCCTTGCGGCGGGCGTGTATTTTATCGTACAAACCGTTCGTGAAACCGCAAGCGCGGCAGCGGAGCCTTTCGATCAGGTCAACCAAGCGAATTCATCTTTGCAGACGCAGGTCTCGCAGTTGATGAATCCCACGCCGACCATCATCCCCGACCCGGTCACGTACATCAATGATGTGCGCGCGCTGGCGCGTCTGGAGACCATCAAATACAGCGCAGAGCAGGTCGTGACATGCGAAAAGCAGGCGGACGGTCTGACGGGCTTTTTCGTCGGAGATAAGTTGTTGTTCGTCGGTCACGGCATTGTGATTGCCGGTATTGACATGGATAAAATGCAGCCCCAGGATATGCGTTTGATAAATGGCGAATTGTTCGTCAAACTGCCGCCTGCGGAATTGTTCATCGTGACGCTGGATAACCAGAAATCCTATGTGTATGACCGCCAACAAGGTCCGATTGCGCCCACCAATGCCGACCTCGAAACCGCGTGCCGTCAGGCTGCTGAGGATAAAATCCGCACCGCAGTTTTGGAAGATGGTATTTTGATGCAGGCGCAGTCAAATGCGGAAAATTACCTGTATAAATTTTTTATGACGCTTGGCTATAAATCTGTGCATTTCGAGAATTAGCGCGTTGTCGTTATGCTGCGTTCCGAAGATTGAAGAAATCTTCGGAACGTTTTTTTATGGCGTACAGTTGGCGGGGAAACTGACCTGCCCTGATATTTCATTTGGCTTCAATACGCGAACCTTGATCCAGTAATCGCCTGGCAGGAAAACCTGATAATAGTTGTTGACGCTCTTTGTCCCAGCTTCTTCAAAGATGATGGTTTCTTCGCCGGAAGAACCGGTGTTCGCTTCCCATTTCCACGTCACCAACGCTGGACCGTTGGCGGTGATTTTCGCCTCGAAGAAGACCGTCTGCGGAAATTCTTCGCACTTGACAAAGATTTTTTGCGGGTCGATGCGCGTCTCGACAGCGGTGATAAATACCGGTGGCAGCGGCTCGATGGGGAGTTCTTCCGCTTCCCCTTTGATTTCGGTCACATTGCTCGAAAGCCAGCAGAATCCGTTGGGGTTGCCCGGGTCGCGGATGTACCACCATGTCGAGGTGTCGTTCCTGCCGACCACGCGCGCAGATTGTCCCGCGCGTAACTCATTCACCGTCGCGTAAATCACGCCCGGTCCGTAGCGGCAGTTGACGAGTTCATCCGTGACTTGCAGGGTCAACTGCGCGGGAGTCGCGCTCGGCGGAATTTGAGTCGGCGCGGGCGATGGAGTCAGCGTTGGCGGAATTAACGTCGGCGTAGGCGCAATGCCTGGCATGTTGCATGAAGATAGGAAGATAAACGTTAAGAGTGTGAGAAAATAAAATGGTTTCATAGGTTCCCTGTGGGTTAATTATACCCGCGTGGAAAAATCCCTGCTTGTCAAAAAGATGA
>DZBA01000242.1 GCA_022729775.1 Anaerolinea thermophila
ACACGAATCCTCTCGGCTATAATAGCCGGGAGGATTTTTTTATTACAAAAGGATGAAAACATGAATCACAAACAAATTTTTTTGCTCACCTTGATAGCGTTGATGGCGACATCTTGTGTTGTGCCGGGACTTTCCTCCGCGTCTCCCACATCCCAGCCTGCGCCTACGCTCACACCTGATCCGCGCCTGTCTGCCATGGTTGCGGAACTTGTCTCTGGCGCGCTGACCCAGACCGCGCTGGCTGTGCCGCCCACGCCCGCGCCGACGTTTACCCCCGCGCCGACCTCGACCCCAACCGCGCTTCCTTCCGTTGGGAGCAGTCTCACCGCGCAGGACGACAAGTCTGTTTTGTTTGTGGATGAGCGCGCGGGATACAAAGCCGTTATTCCGCAAGGCTGGCTGGCAGTGCGCGTGAATGAGCAGGAATATCTATCCGCGTTGAAATCTCCCGAAGCCGCCGACCCGCTGATTCAATCCGCGCTGCTGGGCATCGAAAAGGAAGACCCGCTCACATTCCGTTTGTTTGCTGTGGACTTGCGGGAGGGTCACATCAAAGATGAAACGGTGACGACCCTTCAGTTTGTGTGGGATGAAAAGGGAAAAATGGCATTCAATTCAGATGAGGATATTCAAGCCGCTGCGGACAATTTGACAAAAACAGTGGCTGGTTTGGAAGTGACCGCTGTTGACATGTTATTCACCCCGGCAAAGATGCAGTTTGGCGTCATCGAATCAGAGACCCAATCCCTTGCGGCTGCTACGCTTCGCCAGAAGCGCGTTTTCTTCAACGCCAGCAACGGGTTGGTGACAGTCACATTAACCACAGTAGAGGACTTGACCGAAACCGTCATCCCCGCTTTCGACGCGATAATGGATACCATCAAACCGATCCAAAATTAATATTATTAAGCAATATCACGGTAATCATAACGCAACGTCGCAAACATTCATCCTGCATATACTAGACCCATAGATATTCATTGGGTTTTTATTTTGATATGCAGGATGATACATGAAACGTGACTTGTTTTTTGTGATTGCGCTACTGTGTGTGCAGGGCTACATTATGGTGCCTGAATTTTGGCTGCCAACAACCGCGCCTTCTGCCATTTCGCAAGCATTCAACGTCGAGACCGTTTCTACGCTTGTTCCCCAAAAAACAATTACCCCAACCCCAACCAAGCAGCCTATCCCTACATTTACCGCAAAGCCAACATCCACGCCCACCCCAGCCCCCGCGCCGGTAGTGGAGCATGTTTTGATTGTCAGCTTTGATGGGATGCGCCCCGACGCGATCCCAGCCGCGCCGATGAAAAACCTGCTTGCGTTAATCGAGTCCAGCGCGTACTCTTTCGAGGCGCGGACAATTGCATATCCGGTTACATTGCCAAGCCATACCGCCATGCTTTCCGGTATGTGCATGGAAAAAAACGGGATGCGCTGGAATAGCAACAATCGTTATGTTGGATATTCGCGCGGCGATGACCTTTTCAACTTGACGCATGACGCAAATATGAAATCCGCGATGGTTGTGGGCAAGGACAAACTCCGCTTGATTGCCGAACCCGAAACCACCGATGATTTTGAAGTGCGCTTGAATGAAGCGTTGATTGCCGATGCCGCAGTGGATGTGATTTCTTCCGGTTTCGATTTGCTCTTCGTTCATTTTCCCAGCGCGGACGCTCGCGGTCACAAATACGGCTGGATGTCTAACGCGCAGTTCAAAGCCTTGCGCGAAGGCGATGAAGCATTGGGCAGGCTGCTTGCCGCGCTGGATGAAAATGGCATCCGCGAGAGTACGCTGGTCATTGTCACCGCTGACCATGGCGGGCATGATAGAACGCATGACGGCACGCGCGTCGAAGATTATCTCATCCCCTGGATCGCGTCTGGACCTGGCATCGCTCCCGGCGAGTTGACCTACCCCATTCATACGATGGATACCGCCGCGACTGTCGCGTATGCGCTGGGTCTTCCCTTTCAACCCGAATGGGATGGCTTCCCTGTTTATGAAGCGTTTGGGTTAATTCCGCAGGATGTGCATTACGATAAAGTTTGCAGATAGGGAAGGGAATCCAGAAGTTCTACTTCTGGATTTTTTATTTGTGGATTTCCGCAAGTAGAACTTGCGGAGTCCGCTTATATCATCTTTGAGGGAAATAAAATAAGATACAATACTGCATCTCAATATGCTTAATACTTATAGGTTTACTGTGCGATATATTCTAATTCTCATTCTCTTATCACTTGTTTTGCAGGGATGTTCATCTGCCGCGTCTCCGCTTTTATGGGGCGAAGGTGCTTTGCCAAGCGGTAACTTACCCTTTTTACCTACCGATACCCCAACTCCCACGCTGACCCCAACCGCCACTGCAACACTTATCCCATCCCCTACTCTTACGCCTGAATTCACCCCGACGATTACGCTCACCCCGCAGCCCTCGGACAAAATCGAGCGCGTCATTGTTATCTCATTTGACGGGTTGCGCGCGGATGCCGTCGAGATGGCGCCGATGACCAACCTGCTTTCGTTGATGCAGGCGGGCGCGTATACGCTAAAGGCGCGGACAATCAACTACGCGGTGACGCTGCCCGCGCACGCATCCTTAATCTCCGGGCTGTGTCAGAGCAAGCATGGCGTGGATTGGGATACCACCAAATATTATCGCGGATATTCCAAAGGCGCGGACGTTTACGACCTTGCCCATGCGGCAGGCTTGCGGACCGTGATGGTGGTCAACAAGGAAAAACTGCGCCAACTTGCCGAGCCTGAAACTACAGACGTGTTCCAACTTGTTTACGGGGTGGAAGCGACCATCATGCAAACCGCAATCAATGAAATCCCCAATGGTTTTGATTTGATGCTGATTCATTTTGGCAGCGGCGATGATCGCGGTCACAGGTTTGGTTGGTTGTCCGGCACGCAGCTAAAAGCATTTCGCAGTTCAGACGCTACGCTGATGCAATTGCTCGCCGCGCTTGACCAATATGGCATCCGCGACAGCACGTTGATTATTATGACTTCCGACCATGGCGGGCATGACCATACGCATGTTGGCAATAAAATCGAAGACTTGGAAATCCCCTGGGTGATTTATGGCGCGGGCGTCAAGCCCGGCGAGTTGATGAACCCTGTTAGCATTATGGATACAGCCCCGACCATTGCCTACGCTTTAGAATTACCATTCCAGCCGGATTGGGATGGAATCGCTGTTTATGACGCGTTTGGGCTGCCATCCCCAAACGGGTATCATAAAGATTTTAGAATTTGCAAATAACGATGAAGCGCATAACAATCTTAACTTTGTTGTCCCTTGTTTTTCTTTCCTCATGCGGAACTTCCACGCCCACGCCGCCGCCGACAGCCACGCTGTTGCCCACGCCGACCATTACCCCAACCAGCACCCTGCCGCCTTCGACTGTTACGCCTGCCGCAACCCCGACCTTTACGCCGCCCCCCAGGATTGACCGCGTTCTCATTGTCACCTTTGACGGGCTGCGCCCGGACGCCATTGCCGCCGCGGAGATGGATAACGTCATCGCGTTGATGCAAAGCGGCGCGTATACGCTGACCGCGCAGACCATCATGCCAAGCGTCACGCTGCCCGCGCATACATCCATGCTGCTGGGGACGTGTCCCTCGAAACATATTGTGCGCTGGAATGAGTACGTCCCCGAGAATGGATACGCCATCGGCACAGACATTTTTGACCTTGCGCACGGGGCGGGTTTGCAAACTGTGATGATCACCGGCAAACAAAAACTGAGCCAAATCACCGAACCAGCCAGCCTCGACTTTTTTGCTTTTGTAGATGAGACCGATAAAATCGAAGATAACTATTCACTCGAACAATTGGCAATTCAGCAGGTCAGGCAGGGATTCAACGTGATGTTTTTGCATTTCCCCGAAGGCGACCTTGCCGGTCACGAGTATGGTTGGATGTCGCAGCGGCAGCTGCTGGCGTACGCGTATGATGATTTGGAATTTGGGCGCGTGCTGGAAGCCTTGAAGCAAACCGGCATGTATGAATCCACCATGATTATCGTGACCTCCGATCACGGCGGACATGACACCACGCACGGGCATAACCAGCCCGAAGATATGACCATTCCCTGGATTATCAGCGGACCGCGCGTGAAGCCCGGTCAACTTTCCGAGCAGGTGTATGTGACCGATACCGCCGCCACCGCCGCTTTTGTGCTGGGACTTCCCCTTCAGCCCGAATGGGACGGCGCGCCCGTGCTGGAGGCGTTCGGCTTGCCTATCACAGCCCATTCCAAGCCTTGTATTAACTAACTCACCTTACGCAGTATTGTCGTTTCGACGAGCAGAGCGAGGAGAAACCCTTTGTCGCAGGACAAGATTTCTCGCTTCGCTCGAAATGACACCGCGTAAGGTCACTTAAATAACCCAAGTTGCCACCTTGATAATTTTTCTCAAAAAGGCATATTTCTTTTCAACACAAAGGTCACAACACTTGCACCGCACTGCGTTTGTGCAGTGCAGGTGAGTACACAAAGGAGGGAGAAAGGCTTTTTTTTATATCCTTCGTGACCGTTGTGTCCTTTGTGTTAAGAATTTTTTCAAAGGGTAGCAACTTGCGTTAACTAACCCAGGTTATTTTGCAATCACCACCACCCGATGCGTGTTGCTTTGCGGCGGATAACAGGAAATAATCGTCACGCGCGAGTCTTGCGTGGGCTGTAAATAGCGCTGGTAATCTTTGACCTGTTCCTCGTCCGCGCCGAGGATGGGCAGCAGCAAAACATAATGGACTTTATATTCCCATTTTTTATTTTGCGCTTGTAAATATATTTTTTCCCCTTCTTTGATTTGATATAAATTTTGAAAAATTTTCCCGTAGATGTTGTTGTGTCCGTATAAGATGACATTGCCAACTTCATCGGGCAGCACGCTGGTGATGACCCATCCGACATTTTCATTGGGGTTGTCCCATTCGAACGCGCCGTCTTGCAGGTCGTCGTGGAAGTTGACGCGCCAGCCAACGGGCGTTACATCGCCTGTGATGTCGAGCGCAGGAATCGAAATGGATTGAATTTGTCTCGCGCCGAATAATTCATCCGCGAGTTGTTGAATGTCTGATTTGGGGAGGGGAATTTGCGCGGGGGTGGGAGTCGGCGGCGCGGGGAGAAGCGCGGTGGGAGAAATATCCGGCGCGCGCGTGATTTGCACGATGGGCGGGGGTAAGGTCGCGGGGATGTTCGTCCCGATGGGCGCGCAGGCGGCTAATATCAAAAGGAGTCCAGAAGTTCTACTTCTGGAAAATCCCCGCAAGTAGAATCGGCAAAAAGGGAATCCAGAAGTT
>DZBA01000243.1 GCA_022729775.1 Anaerolinea thermophila
GCACACTAACGAGTATAATTCCCCCATAATCCTAATCTCTAATCTCCAGTCTCTACTCATCCAATCTCCAATTACCAATTACCATTTACTAAATCCTATGCCCCCTACCCTTTACTTAATTGACGGACATGCACTTGCATATCGTATGTACTTCGCCCTGACCGCAGGCGGAAGCAGCCAGCGCTGGCAGACCTCGAAAGGCGAGCCGACCGCGGGCGTTTACGGATTCGCGCGCGAACTGGTGCGCATTATCGAACAAGAGAAGCCCGAATATCTTGCTGTCGCCTTCGATGTGGGAAAAACCTTCCGCGACCAAATCTTCCCCGAATATAAAGCCACGCGCGAAAAAATGCCCGAAGACCTGCGCACGCAGATCGAACGAATCCGCAACATGGTGGATTTATTCAACATCCCGCGCATCGAGATGGAAGGCTACGAAGCGGACGATGTGCTCGGCACGCTGGCAAACATCGCGGCAGAGCAGGGACTTGGCACAAAGATCATCACAGGCGACCGCGACTTGTTGCAGCTGGTCAATAAGCGCACGGCGGTATATCTCGCGGGCGATGACCAGACCTACATCACCGATGAAGACGTTATCAAAAAACTCGGCGTGCGTCCCAATCAAGTAGTGGATTACAAAGCCATCGTCGGCGACACATCCGATAACATCCCAGGCGTGAAAGGCGTAGGCGAAAAAACCGCCGTCACGCTGCTGGAAAAATTCGGGACATTGGACGCGATTTACGAAAACATCGAGCAGGTTGAAAAACGCTGGAAGACCAAACTCGAAGACAACAAAGAATCCGCGTACATGAGCTATGACCTCGCGCGGATTCGCACCGATTTGAAACTCAACTTCGATTTGGAAAAAGCCAAAGTCACGCCGTTCGATTCATCCGCGCTGGAGGAATTTTTCAAAGAGATGGAGTTCCGCACGCTGCTGAATAAAATCGGGGTGATTCGCGGCGACGCGCCCGCGCCAGCGGCGGAAGTCAAAACCGCGAAAACCAAAAGCGGTCAACTGACGATGTTTGTCAACGAGCCGCAAATCGTCACCCCAATTCGAGCATCGAACATCGAAGTTGTCATTGTGGGCGATGATGAAAAATTATCCGCGCTGACGAAAGAACTCGCAGGCGCAACATTAATTGCGTTCGACACTGAAACAACATCCACCGCGGAAATGCAGGCGGAACTCGTCGGCATTTCACTGGCGATTAAAGAAGGCGCGGCGTATTACATCCCTGTGGGTCACACAGCGGGAAATAACCTCGCGCTGAAAAAAGTCATCGCCGCGCTGACCCCATCCATGACCGACGCGAAAATCGGCAAGGTCGCGCACAACGCAAAATATGATTACATCGTTCTGGCAAAACACGGGCTTGTTGTTTTTCCTTTAACATTCGATACCATGCTCGCGGAGTTTATCGTTGACCCGTCCTCGCGCAACATGGGCTTGAAAAACCTCGCCTTTGCGCGGCTCGGCGAAGAGATGACGCACATCGAAGAGTTGATTGGCAAAGGCAAAAAGCAAATCAGCATCGCGGATGTCGCCATTGAAACGGTGGCAAATTACGCGGGCGCAGACGCGGAAAATACTTTGCGCCTCGTTCCCATCATGCAAGCGGAATTGAATCGCGTAGGCGGAAATGATTTGCTCGCGCAAATTGACCTGCCGCTGACTCCCGTCCTCGCGGAAATGGAAATGACGGGCATTTCGATTGACGTGCCTTTCTTCAAACAGTTTTCCGAAAAACTTGCGACGCGCATTGCCGAAATCGAAAAGCAAATTTTCGAGATGGTTGGAAAGCCGTTCAACATTAACTCCACGCAGCAGTTATCGAATGTGTTGTTCACCGACCTGCGACTCGACCCGCCCGACAAGAGCAAGAAAACCGCCAGCGGACATTACTCCACCGCTGCGGATGTGCTGGAAAATTTACGCGGTAAACATCCCGTTGTGGATTTGATACTCGAAAACCGCGAGCTGGCAAAACTCAAATCAACTTATTTGGACGCGCTGCCGATGGCGGTCAATTCGCAAACGGGACGCGTGCATACTTCCTATAATCAAATCGGCGCGGTGACAGGTCGCCTCTCATCGAACGATCCCAACCTGCAAAATATTCCCATCCGCACAGAGGAAGGTCGCCGCGTGCGCAATGGCTTCATTGCGGATGAAGGCAATGTTCTGCTGTCGGTGGATTATTCGCAAATCGAGCTGCGCATCGTCGCGCACATGGCAGGCGATGAAACCATGCTCGCCGCCTTCCGCGCAGGTGAGGATATCCACGCCACGACTGCCGCCGCGATTTACGACGTTGAACTTGATACAGTGACAAAAGATATGCGCCGTCACGCCAAGGCGATTAACTTCGGACTCATTTACGGCATGTCTTCGTTTGGGCTGATGCGCTCCACCGATTTGACTCTCGCCGAAGCAGATGAATTCGTCAAAACTTATTTCAAGAAATTCCCCGGCGTAAAAAAATATTTGGACGGAACGCGCAAAATTGCGGCAGAACAAGGCTATGTCGAAACGCTTCTGGGACGCCGAAGATATTTCCCCGCGCTGCAAAGCAAACTCAACCCACAGTTGAAAAACCGCGAAGAGCGCGAAGCGATCAACGCGCCTGTTCAAGGCACAGCGGCAGACATCATGAAAATCGCCATGTTGAAAATTTCCGATGCGCTCAAATCATCGGGATTGAAGGCGAAGATGCTTTTGCAGGTGCATGATGAACTTGTGCTGGAATGCCCCAAAAGCGAATTGGAAAAAACCGCGCGTCTGGTTCAAGAAACGATGACTGGCGCGTACCCGATGGACATTCCGCTTTCCACCGAAGCCCGCGCGGGCAGAAGTTGGGGCGAGATGCAGGTGTTGAAATAATCACACTATTGCACTACTCACAAGAAATTTTGCGCGGTTATAATTGCGTAGAACAGACTTAAGTCTGTTCTACGAGAGGAACACTATGCCCGGACGAGAAGAAGTTTTTCAAAAAGCAATGAACGACGGTCATTCCGCCGCGTGGGATCAAGACTGGGACAAGGCTGCCTCAGCCTATCGCCGCGCCTTGCAGGAATTTCCCGACCACCCCAAAGCGCTCAACAGCCTGGGGCTTGCGCTCTATCAGCTCGGACATTTCGAGGAAGCTTTGCAGATTTATATGAATGTTGCCAAGATTTCCGCTGACGACCCTGTTCCAATGGAAAAGGTCGCGCAAATCTCCGAGCGGATGGGCGAGCTCAAAACCGCTGTGGATGCGTCCATGCGCGCGGGCGACCTCTTCCTCAAACAACGCGATACAGATAAGGCGCTGGAAAACTGGGTGCGTGTCACCAACCTCGAACCCGAACACGCCATCTCGCGTTCGCGTCTTGCGCAGGTGCATGAGAAGCTCGGTCACGCGCAGCAGGCAGCGACAGAATATCTCGCGCTGGCAAGCATCATCCAACGCGCGGGCAATGCGGATAAATCCAAAGAGATGGTAGTGAAAGCCAACTCTTTAATGCCCGGCAGCCCGGAAGTGAAACAGGCGATGACCTTGCTCGGCTCTGGGCAATTGCTCCCCAAGCCAATTCGCGGCAAGGGCGGCACGGGACCCATCCGCATGGCGCAAGTCAAACAATTGCAACAGCCCGCCGCATCACAATCCGCTGGACTCGACCCGATTGCCGAAGCTCGCCAGAAAGCGTTAACCCAACTTGCAGAATTGCTCTTTGAATTTTCCGATGAAAGTCCCTCCGCGCAGGAAAGGCGCGGATTGACGGCTATTATGAAAGGCACGGGGGCGCTTTCCATGCAACATTCAGAACAGACCAAAGTCATCCTGCATTTGAGTCAGGCAATTGACGCGCAATCTAAAAACAATGAAGCGGCAGCGGTAGAGGAATTGGAAGGCGCTCTTGAAGCCGGGTTCAAACATTCATCTTTATATTTCATTTTAGGCTTTTTGCGTTTGAAGGCAGATCGTTTCGAAAGCGCCCAACGCGTTTTGCAAAACGCCATCAAGCACAACGATTACGCGCTTGGCACGCGGCTGCTGCTTGGACAGTTGCATATCAAAAAATCGGAATATCATAACGCGGCGCTGAATTATCTCGAAGCGTTGAAAATCGCGGACTCTTCTACGGTTACCCCATCTGACAAAGCGGATGAAGTGCGCCAGCAATATGAGCCTTTAATCGAATCTTATGAAAACCAGAAAGATGAAAAGATTCTACGTAAAGTGTGTGACAACATCAGCGGTTTGTTGATGCGTCCCGATTGGCGCGAGCAGATTCACAAAGCGCGCGAGCAGACCAAGTCCGAAGCGGGCGATGCCCCCATGCCGATTGCCGATGTGATTTTGCAGGCGCAATCGAGCTCTGTGTTAGATTCGATCACGCGCATTAATCAACTGGCGCGCATGGGCAGTTTACGCTCCGCGATGGAGGAAGCCTACAGCGCGGTTCAGTCCGCGCCGACGTATCTTCCACTGCATACCCTCATGGGCGACCTGCTTGTGCAGGATGGGCAGGCTCAAGACGCAATCACAAAATTTAGCGTCGTGGCTCACTCCTACAGCGTGCGCGGAGAAGTGGCGCAGGCGACCAAGTTATTCAAGCGCATCATCCAACTTGCGCCGATGGACCTTGCCGCGCGGAATCGTTTGATTGAGCAATTGGTCGCGCGTGGACAGGTGGACGACGCCATGCAGGAATATCTTGAACTTGCCGCCATCTATTATCGCCTTGCCGATTTGGATATGGCGCGCAAGACATATACCAACGCGCTGCGCGTTGTCCAACAGGGGACAGCCAGCCGCGACTGGAACGCGCACATCCTTCAACGTATGGCAGATATTGACTTGCAGCGCCTCGATTGGAAACAAGCCATGCGCGTTTATGAACAGCTGCGCACGCTCACGCCTGACGACCAATTTGTCCGCAAGCAATTGGTTGATCTCAACCTCCGCATGGGACAAGTGGATAAAGCCATGGGCGAGCTCGATAATTATGTCAATTATCTCGAGACGCATCGCAGGGGTGAATTAGCGATTGTGTTCCTTGAAGACCTGCTCAAAGACCATGATGAACAGCCGCTGCTGAAACGCGTGCTTGCCGCGCGTTTGCATCACGCAGGGCGGATGGATGAAGCCATCACCATGCTGGACGCGCTTGGTGAGACGCTCATTCAATCGGGCGATAAAAAAGGCGCGATGGAGGTCATCAATCAAATTATTATGATGAACCCGCCTAACGTGAGCGATTATCGCCAGGTATTGACGCAATTGCAAAATAGTTGATTTTAT
>DZBA01000016.1:0-9412 GCA_022729775.1 Anaerolinea thermophila
CTAAAAAATCCATGAGAATCTGTGAAAATCAGTACAAAAAACTACTTTGAGAAAACCGTATTGCCAGAGGTAATTATCATATTCATAATCCAGACAACACGCTATAATTCCTCAATAGTGTAACCGTACAAATAACAGAAAAAACACCATGCTCATCCACTCCTCCTCCCAACTCCTCACCCTTGCAGGCGGACCCCAGCGCGGACACGCGCTCGGCTCGCTCGGTATCATCGAAAAAGGCGCAGTCCTCGTGCGCGATGAAAAAATCCTCGCGGTTGGAACCACCGATGAATTGAAAGCCGCCTACCCAGACGAACCCACCCTCGACGCGGGCGGATGTGTGGTCATGCCCGGTTTTGTTGACCCGCACACGCATTTGATATGGGCGGGCGACCGCGCCAATGAATTCGAAATGAAAATGGGCGGCATGGCATACCTTGATATTCTTGCCGCGGGCGGCGGAATCATCTCCACAGTTAAAGCCACGCGCACCGCCAGCCTTGAAATGCTGATCGCCCAAACCCGTCCGCGCATTTTACGCATGTTCGCGCATGGCACAACCACTGCCGAAGCCAAGACAGGTTATGGTCTGCAAACCGCAACCGAACTACGCCTGCTCAAAGCCCTGCTCGCGCTCGATGATGAAAGCCCGCTTGACCTTGCCATTACTTTTCTCGGCGCGCACGCCATTGCCCCCGAATATAAAGAGAACCCGCAAGGCTATGTAGATGAAGTGAGCAACACCATGCTGCCCATGTTAAAAAGCTGGTGGGAGACTCACGCCCCGCGCCTGCCGCTTCCCTTTGTAGATGTCTTCTGCGAGAACAAAGCCTTCGACCTCGCGCAGTCGCGCCAGATTCTCACCAAAGCAAAGGAACTCGGCTTTCCGTTGAAGATTCACGCGGACGAATTCGACAACCTCGGCGGCGCATCGCTCGCTGCGGAACTTGGCGCGGCATCCGCTGACCACTTGGTCAAAACCTCCGACGCGGATATTCTCGCGCTTGCAAAGTCAGATACGGTTGCAGTCTCGCTTCCATGCACGCCGTTTGGACTTGCAGAATGTCAGTACACCCCCGCGAAAAAAATCATCGAAGCGGATGCGTTTCTGGCTCTGGCTACAGACTGCAACCCCGGCACAACATGGAATGAATCCATGCAGTTTGTGATTGCGCTTGCCTGCCGCGCAATGAAGCTGACTCCCGCGCAAGCCATTGCCGCATCCACAATCAACTCCGCGCACGCCATCCGCCGCGCGGATTCCATTGGCTCTATCGAAGCCGGCAAAGATGCGGACATCCTCATCCTATCTGTGCCAGATTATCGCCAGCTCGGTTATCGCTACGGGACAAATCTTGTCAAGCAGGTCATCAAGCGCGGGCGCGTCTATTCAGTGGACATGGGATATTACCGAACGGCTTAAGGGCAATGCATGAATACACAATGGACATTGTATGCAGTGATGCTCGTCTTGAACACGCTAGGATGTGTCAGCGTTGCCTTTCTGCTTGCGCGCAAACAATTCGCCACCGGGCAACTTGCTATGGTGTTCACTTTTCTTGCGCTTGCCTTTTGGGGATTTGGCTATGCAATGTTGATTGTGTCACGGGAGCTTGAATTAAAAATCTTCTGGCTGCGGGTTGAAAATATCGGCATTGTGCCGCAAAGTTTGTTCTGGTTCATATTTGCGCTGCAATATTACCGGCAAGATAAACGCGCGCCCATCGGGTTGATTAGCGCGTTGTCCATCATCCCGCTGATTTCACTGGTCGTCATCTTTTCAGATAACTGGATACACTACTACTATAAATCCATCGAACTTCTCCACCCCAACGGCGGACCGTTGAAACTTCAACGCGGGGCGCTGTATTGGGCTTTATTTGTAGAAGTCTACCTGTTGGAACTGGCTGCGGTTGTATTGCTGTTGCGACGCTTCATCGTTTATCGCAGCATCTATCGAAAACAAATGGCGTTATTGATTACTGCCATATTCATCCCCTGGGCTGCAAATATTTATTTTCAACTTGCGCCGCGCTTATCCCTGCCGGCGTGGATGGTCACATCGCTGGATGTCACCCCGCTGGCGTTTACCGCAAGCGCGGCGTTGATCAGCGCCGCCATCTTTGGTCTAAAATTATTTGACCTCATCCCCATTGCCCGCCACCGCGTATTGGAATATATTCCGCAAATGGTCTTTGTGGTGGATGCCGAAGACCGCCTGCTTGACATCAATGAAACAGGGCAAAAATGGCTGGGCAAGCCTGTCGGGCAAATGCTTGGGCAGCTGATGACAGACGCGCTCTCGTCATGGCCCGAATTGATTCAGCATTATCAAAACCGATTCGAATCGCGGGAAGAAATTCACATCCCCGGCAACCCCGCGCGCACGCTGGAAATCGCCATCTTTCCCATTTATAACCGCCACAAAATCGAGGGGCGCGTGATTGTCGCCCACGACATCACCAACCGTATTAATTTGGAAAATGAATTGAAAGAAGCGAATCAATCGCTTAAAACCCAGATTGCTGAAATTCAAATTTTGCGCGAAAAACTCGAAGAGCAAGCCATCCGCGACCCGTTGACCGGCGTATATAACCGCCGCTTCCTTGCGGAAACGCTCGACACAGAATTGGCGCAATCTACCAAAAACTCCACGCCGGTCTCTGTCATGATTTTGGACATTGACCATTTCAAAAAATTCAACGACACGTATGGGCATAAATGCGGCGACATCGTTCTGCAAGCGCTCGCCAAGCAGCTCGTTGCCGAAGCGCGGCGCGGGGATGTGGTTTGCAGATATGGCGGCGAAGAGTTCACCATCCTCATGCCAAACCTAAGCCTGGAAGCCGCGTATGAACGCGCTGATAAATGGCGCAAGAATTTCGCCGCAACTCTCGTCGAATTTGAAGGGCAGCTGCTTTCGACTACATTCTCCGCTGGGGTTGCCTGCTTCCCCATTCACGGCACAACCGGCGAAGCCATCCTACAAGCTGCCGACCACGTGCTTTACGAATCGAAACACAAAGGCAGAAATCAGGTGAACGTCGCTTGATACGAAACACGGAGTCTTGAAGTAGAACTTCAAGACTCCATTTTACTTTTTCCGAAAATAGAGATTTCGGAATCCTTATCTCAACCCAAATAATTTTAGGAGTACATCATGCAAGTTGACATTATTGGCGTCCCCATTGACCTGGGGGCTGACCGTCGCGGCGTGGATATGGGACCCAGCGCCATCCGCTACTCGCACCTGCAACATAAAATTCAAGAACTTGGATACACAGTAAAAGATGAAGGCAATGTCGAAGTTCCCATTGCGGAAATGTGCAAAATCACAGACCCCAAACTAAAGTACGTGGACTGCATCGTTCCCATGTCACGCAGGGTGGCGGGCGCGGTGGCGACATCCATTCAAGCCAAAAGATTTCCGCTGGTCATCGGCGGCGACCACAGCCTTTCCATCGGCTCGGTACGCGGCGCGGCGCGCAATCAAAAAATTGGCGTGATATGGATTGACGCGCACGCCGATTTCAACACCAATGAAACGACGCCATCAGGAAACATTCACGGCATGTCGCTTGCCGCGCTTGCCGGAAAAGGCGCGAAAAGCCTTGTACAATTACGGGATGAAGCCATACCGGTCATTGACCCATCGAAAATTGCCATCATTGGCGCGCGCGATTTAGACGCGGGCGAAAAAGCCAACCTTAAAGAATCCGGCGTAATGGTGATGGGCATGGAACAAGTTGACCGCTATGGCATGGTCAACGTCATCGAAAAAGCCATCGAACAAATCAGCCGTGATGTAGACGGAATTTACCTCTCCCTCGACATGGACGCGCTCGATCCCGAACACGCTCCCGGCGTCGGCACGCCCGTCGCCGCAGGATTAAACCAGCGCGAAGTTCACCTCGTCTGCGAGCTCATTTCGGAAACTGGAAAACTCATCGGGATGGATTTGGTTGAAGTCAACCCCATTCTCGATGTTCAAAATCGCACGGCGACCCTGGCAGTAGAGTTTGCGCTCTCCGCGTTGGGTCGTCGCATTTGGAGTCATACATGAAACCCACTCTCTCTGACCTTGAAAAAATCGCGCGCGGCGCGGGAGCAATCCTGCGCGATGGATACAACCGCGAACACGACATCACATACAAAGGCGTGATTGACCTTGTTACCGAATCGGATCACGCGTCTGAAAAATTCATCCTCGATGAGATTCATGCGCGCTTTCCGGGAAGTCCAATCCTCACCGAAGAAAGCGGAAAAATCGAAGGCGCGCGCGAAGGCATTTGGTATATTGACCCGCTCGATGGCACGGTCAATTACGCGCATCATATCCCCTTCTTCAGCGTTTCGATTGCGTACGCGGTCAACGGCATTGTGCAATTTGGCGCGGTTTATGACCCCCTGCGCGATGAAATGTTTTTGGCAGAACGCGGAAGCGGATCAATGTTGAACGGGACGCCGCTCAAAGCCACAAAGACGACAACGCTCGAAAGAAGTTTATTGGTCACGGGTTTCCCCTATGACACGTGGAATACCAAGCAAGATAACTTCAAGAATTTTGAAAGACTTGCGAAACTCACCCAGGGCGTGCGCCGACTCGGTTCTGCCGCGCTGGATTCAGCCTATGTCGGCGCGGGGCGCTTTGAAGGATTTTGGGAATATGGTCTGCGCCCCTGGGATATCGCCGCAGGCGGCTTGATTGCGGAAGAAGCCGGCGCGCGCGTCACCACCATTGACGGCAAAGCGGATTACATTACCCCGCCGCAATCTGTGATTGTCGCCGCGCCGGGCGTTTACGATGAAATCAAAAAAGCATTGAACAACGTAGGACAAGATTAATCTTGTCCTACGGGGCGACGCCCGGCTGAACTTGCCCGCCAATGACCTCGCCCACTGTTTTGACCACGATCCCATTTTTTTGCTGTTCGCCAAGCCACTGCGCGAATTTTGAAAATGTGTCCAATGACACAGCGTATTGGTTGCAGCCATCGCAGACGTGATGAAAGACAAAGACCACCCACCCACCGCCGCCGCTTTCCGCTTCGGTGACATAGCGCGTCATCTTGGGAAAGCGCGTATCTTGCACGATATACGGCATCGCTTGAAATGTGTACGCGTCCGCAGGGGGGAGCAATGCCGGTCCGCCGGTTACAACACGCGCGTTGTTATATCCACACTCGATGACCGCCTGCCGCGCCTCTTCGTCATAATGTCCGTAAGGGTAGGCAAATGAAACGACATCGAATTCATAGGCGAGTAAATTCAGGCGGTCTTGACAAACTTCGCGCTTGAGTTCCCCGCCGCGAATTGTCGTCAAGTTGAGATGGCTGAGCGTGTGTCCGCCGATTTCGTTTCCATCCGCGTGTAAACCGCGCAACTCGTCAGCGGACATGTATCCGCTTGTGCCGGTGAATCCGCTGACGACGTAAAACGTCGCGCGCAAATTATTTTCCTTCAAAATCGAGCGCGTTTGGTAATTATCCGCGTCGCCGTCATCGAAGGTCAAACTGACCACCGTATTCTTGAATGTGATGGCTTCTTTTGGCTTGGCTTGCGGCGCAGGCGTTGAAACTTCCGCGCTGCCGCAAGCGGCGAGAAGGAGCGCAGCCAAAGAAATCAATAAATAACGTAAGGCTTTCATATCGTTTCTATCACTTCTATTTCTTCATCGCTCAATTCATATAACTCATAGACCAGCGCGTCAATTGCCTTGTCTACGGTTTCGATTTGGCGCTCCAACATTTCTTTCCCTTGCGGAGCGCCGACAGCTGCAAGGTTTTTGTGCAAGAAAAGAATATGCTCGACAAGGCTGACCATTTTATCTTTCCGCATTTCGACTTTTTCACTTGATGGAAAAGGCAGCGACAAAATATCCTTTATTGTCACTTGGGGGAAATCATCTTTAACGGCTTGCGTAACCTGCCTGATATACAAAAAAGATAATAAGCGGCTGTTCAGTATGCCAAGTAAAAATTTTGCGCTTACGCCTTGCGGCATAATGGAATATAGATTCTTGTTCGTAATAAAAGTTTGATTCGCCACACAAGCCATGAGTCGCTGTTTGCGGTTAACAAGCCTGCGCAGCAAAATCCGCTCATTTTCAAACCATAAAAAATCTTTTGGGCGTTCTTTGAGATTATCCGAGAATTCAACCCAGCGGTCTATTTGAAGATTAAGTTGATACCGATAAACATCCCCCTCAAAATAAGGAAAATATTTTTTCGATATTTGTCTTTTTGCCAACAAATCCAAATCGAATAAAACGCCGCGCCGCATTAAACAGACATCGCCAACTATTCTAGGGCTGGAAGATGTTAACTTTTTCAAAATCCCAATCGTGACCGGGTCTAATACAAATTTATTGTCATCAGAATCTTCCCACTCTTTTTGGCAAACCAATTTGTAGCCCAGATTTTCGATTACAGTAATTTTTTCCCGTTTTGGATATGTATAGGTCGAAACCAAGTGACGCGCGTCTGGTAAATTCTTTTCGATGACATAAATCAACGTATCTACGTACGCGTCTTCGAAAATATCAAACGGCAGCAAAACCAAATTCTCTATCTTTTGGGATAAAAAAGTTTGACGCAAATTTTTATATTGAGGACCGCCTGTCCAACCAGAAGGAACAATATAAGAAAGCCGCGCGCCTTGCTTGGCAAGTGAGAGCGTTTTTTCAATAAAGCAAGTGTAAAGGTCTTTTGTGCCGCCAAATGTTTTATATCTGGCTGTGAAATAGATTTCGTCGTCGCTTGTAAATGACGCGCCATACGGAGGATTTCCAATCACGACATCGAATCCGCCATTTGCAAGTATTTCCTTAAATTCTTCACGCCAATCAAACGCATTTACGCGAAGAAACTCGCCTTGCTCAAAGACCATTTTTTCATCGAAGTAATCCGAGCCAATTAAGGAATTTCCATGCTTAATATTATTCCCCAAGTCAGGCAAAATTCGTTCCATGCCGAGACCCAGCTGCCCATTGGCATTTTCCAACATTTTCAAAAGCAGGGAAAGTTTGGTCACTTCAACGGCTTGACCATCCACATCCACGCCGTAGATGTTATTGAGCAAAATCTCGCGCTTCTTGGCTGTTGTTAATTTCCACTCCCCTTTGACTTCCGCTACGCCTTCGCGGATGACGCGCCCGCCATCTTCGTCTTCTTTTACCGCCGCTTGTCTTTGATATGTAATCGGCTTATAAATCGCGGGGGATTTTCCGCCAGCCCATTTTTCAGGTTCATGATTCACATACCAGTTCAAATGCCAGTCCAATAAAAACTGATACGCGCCAAGCAAAAATGTTCCCGAACCGCAGGCAGGGTCAACGATTTTTAATTTCGCCGCGTCCGCAGGAGTACGGACTCCAAAATCTCCTGATTTTGTAGCGAAAGTCGGGAGACTTTCGACTCCAGAATGCCCACCTAATAACTTCCCTACCGTATTTTTTACAATGTAATCCACAATATAAGTTGGCGTGTAATATACCCCGCCTGCCTTGCGGACTTCGGGCTTTTCTTCCACTTTGGCTTGATGCCCAGCCGTAAGGCGAATCACCTTGCCGAGAAAACGCTCATACACTTGACCTAGAATATCAGCGGGGATATACAGGAAGGCGTAAGGGCTTCTGGGCAAATACAAATTCAAGATGATATCTTTCAACACCTTGTCGTCAATTTCAAGATTCAGCGTCAAGTCATCAGGGCGGCTAATCAGGTCTTTTTCTTTTTTGAAGTGAAACAAACCGGAGTTATATTTTGTATTCGCGCGTTTGAATATGCCGCACAAATCTTCGTATACGCCCTCTTTATTGGCAATATCCAGCAATTGATTTTCAGGCTCGATGCTGCGCTCTTCGCAAATCCGCAAAAAGACAATGCGGTCAATGGTCATTTGCACGGCGTAATTCAAGCCCGCAATATCAATATCTTCGTTGCGCAGCGCAATATTCTTTGCAAGCATCTCGCGCCAGCGCTCGATTTCCTGCAAGAAAGCATCGTCCACATCTTGTGTGCCTTTCTTGCCTTTTATCGTTTCCGCATATTGAGTCAAAGAGCCTTTTCGCACCGCGTCAGGCGAAAAGATGGCGGCAATCTCATCCCACCGTTCTATATATTCTTTGTAATGAATGAGTAAAATCCGCCCAAAGGAAGCCTTATCGTTATAACTTGGCTTCGCGCGGCAATCGTATACAGCAAAATGTTCGAAATCTGTAAGAATGTTGATGGGAAGTTTCGCGCTCCACCCATACCTGCGGACTTGAAACGCGGACTCCTGGCTATTTTCGATTCTGACCGAAGGCTTTTTCGCTTCGACCAAAAAATCAAACCTGTTTTTATTTGCCCTGCTTGCGCGAAAGGCATAATCCGCTTTTTTTTGCTGGTGTTCGATTTCCACCGAAAATTCATGCGCCACTTCTTTTTCGGATTCATTCGCGCCTTTTAAGTTATTCACATCCCAGCCCAACGCCTCGAAGAACGGGTCGAGAAATTGGCGGCGTAGTTCCGTCTCATTCTTGGTCGAGCGGTATTCGTCCAGATTCTTTTCGAACGTTTCAACCAACTTATAAATAATTTCAGGCGCGGCAGTTTTCATTTGAGATATTATTCCTCTTAAAGAAATTCTATCACTAATCCCCCGCCTTCCCGCCGCGAATCAACAACATGGAAAAATACGGCGGCGCGGATTCATCATCCCATGCGGCGAGGTTTGTCGTCACAACTTGATCCGCGAGCGAAGCGCGCTGCACCAGCGCGGAACTTCCCAGCGCGCCGATTTCATCCAGCGCGGCAATCAATTCCTTCAAATGGCGGTGAACCTTGAAAAGCGCGACGACTTCAAACTGCGCCAGCCAGCCCCGCAATTGTGACGCGGTTTCGCGCGAGGCGGCGGCAATCATCATGCGTTGATTTTCCAACGCCAGCGGAAACACCGCAGCAGCCGCTGACGCGCTCAACGAACTGACGCCGGGACAAATTTCCACGCGCACATCCGCAGGCATGGACAAAAGCAAATGCTGGAAAGTGCTGTATAACATCGGGTCGCCTTCGGCAATGAACGCCACATCCTGCCCGGCGGAGAGCTGCGCCAAAGTCAAACGCGCCGCTTCTTCACGCGCCGCAAGACGCACCTCGCGCTTGGGCGACATGGAAAAACGCAGCGGTAATTCCACAGCGGAATTTGGGATATGCGCTGCGGCAACTTCACGCGCAAAACTTTTGCCTTTATCGTCAACTACATACGCGATCACGGGGACGCGCCGCAAAATATCAACGGCTTTGAAGGTCATCAACTGCGGGTCGCCGGGACCGACTCCCACGCCAAATAAAGTTCCAAACATGATTACGCCTTTCTTCTTGGACTCCAGAAGTTCTACTTCTGGAGATTTCAACATTCTACTTCTGGA
>DZBA01000016.1:9512-13203 GCA_022729775.1 Anaerolinea thermophila
ATTCTACTTCTGGAGATGTCCGCAAGTAGAACTTGCGGAGTCCGTTAAGTTTTGCTCAAAATAAAAATCGGATTCGACGGCGACAAGCGCGTGCCATCCGCGATGGATGCGCCATACGAAAATTGCGCCTGCGTCAAAGATGGATTCCAGCCCGCGCGCTTCATCCACGTCAACGCCTGCAACATATTTTCCAAAACGGTGAAGGTTGCAACCACGCGGCAGCCGGCGAATTGATTCACAATTTCTAAAATGGATTCGAGATGACCGCCGCTTCCGCCGATGAAAACCGCGCTCGGTGCAGGCAGCCCAAGCAGCGCGGACGGCGCTTCTCCGCGCACGACTTCCACGTTCAAGATTCCAAAACGCGCAATATTTTCGCGGATATGATGCAAGTTTTCAGAATCTTTTTCGATGGCAAACACGCGCCCGCGCCATGCCTGCTCTGCCATTTCGATACTGACCGCGCCGCTGCCCGCGCCAACATCCCAGACCACATCTGTCTCACGCAGCGCAAGCCGACTCAAACATAAGGCGCGGACGTCGGCTTTGGTGATGAGTCCGTTGCGATGGGCATAAGCGTTATCGGGGCGAATCAAAAACGGCGCGGGAGTCCAACCTTCATTTTGAATCAACAACATTACATTCAAATCCGCAAAAGATTTTTGAATCACAGACGATAATTTTTCATCGAACATTGCCTCATTTGTTTCGCCAAGATTTTCAAACACAACGACGCGACAGTCAGGGATGCCCGCCGCGAGTAATTTTTCCGCGATGAATGCGGGCGTATTGCGCGGGTCGGTGAGGATGCCAAGTTTCGGAAAACGTTTTGCAAAACCAATCACCTCTGCCAGCGGACGGGCGTGCGCGCTGGTGAAGTGCGCGTCGTGCCACGCGACTCGCGCGCGCGCAAATGCTTCTTGCAACATGCTGACTTGCGGAATAAACACGAGTTCATCGGGCGGCAATATTTTCAGCAAACTGCTGCCCAGCCCAAAAAAATTGGGGTCGCCCGAAGCGAGGAGAATAATTTTTTCGGTTTCGCCGCGTTCTTTTAACTTTTCCAAAGCGGACAAAATATTTTTGGATAAAAAAATTTTGCCCGCAGAAACATCGGGAAATAAATTCAGCAAACGCTCGCTGCCCCAAAGTTGGTCTGCCTGCGCGATGTAATCTTTGGCTTGCGGCGTGAGACTTTCCGCGCCATCCACACCGACGCCAATCACAACCACAGGCGCGTTCATTTCACCGCCTCATGAATTTCATCCGCGAGCAGTTCGCCATCGAGCGAGAAAATCACCGCGCGCGCAGAGATTCCGCCGCCCAATTCTTTTGCCGCATGACGCGCGGCGCGGCGCGCCAATTCGGGTTCGAGGCGAATGTTCACTTCCGATAGCCAGCCTTGAATTTGATGCGCTGTCCGCGCTGTGAGTATCCGCTCGCAAATTTCGCGCGGCGCGTGATGTTCAGCGGCAAGTTCCGCGAGAAATTCAAAATTCACTTCGCCTTCCTGCACATGCGTTTGAAAACGTCCCTGCGCCAGTTTGGAAAATTTTCCAATCATGCCGCCCAGCGTGACTTGCGTAAATCCAAACTTTTGCGCCTGCTTGATGGGATAGCCCAACTCATCGCCCACATCCACAACGCCCAATCCGCGCGCATCGTTCAAATGGGTTCGCAAATATGCCGCGCTGCGTTTGCCCGTCGCCAGCGCGATGGATGTGTAACCCGCTTCACGCGCGACATTCATCTCATAATAAATACTGGCGCGGAAGGTCGGCAGCGAATAAGGTCGCACCAACCCATCCGTTCCCAAAATGGAAATGCCGCCGATGATTCCCAACTTGGGATTCATGGTCTGCTGCGCGGTTTTTTCTCCCTCTGGGACAATAATGGTTATACGCAAGTTAGTTTCTTCCGCGCTAAGTTCCTTTAATGTGTCTTGAACGATTTTACGAATCAACCTTCGCGGTCCCGGGTTGATGGCAGGCTCGCCCACATCCACTGGCAGACCGGGCAGGGTGACAACGCCCACGCCCGCGCCGCCCAAGAGCGTGATTCCCGCTTCGCTGCCATGCTCAACCAACGCTTGAATCTCCAAACCGTTGGTGACATCGGGGTCATCGCCCGCGTCTTTGATAACGCCGCACAACACGCCGCCCTGATTTTTTTCACAGCGAAAAATTTCAAAGCGGACGCCGCGCAGCGCGGGCAGGTCAATGACAACTTCGCGCGTTTCGTGATTTGTCATCAAAGTACGAATGGCAGCAGAAGCCGCCGCCGCCGCGCACGCGCTGGTGGCAAAGCCGTTACGCATTCGATGACTCCGCTGCTAACCTTAACAACGCGTTGACAATGGAAGCGGCAATGGTCGAGCCGCCTTTGCGTCCGCGCACGGTGATAAATGAAAGTCCGCTTTGTAATAAGGCTTCTTTCGATTCCGCCGCGTTGACAAATCCCACTGGAACGCCGACCACCAAAGCAGGTCTTACGCCTTCCTCGTTGACCAAGCGCAGCAGTTCAAACAACGCAGTGGGCGCGTTTCCAATGGCGACCACCGCCCCATTCAAATCAGCGGACATGCGGCGGATGGCGGCAGTGGAGCGCGTGATTCCTTCCGCGTGCGCGAGGGATGTTGTTTCCTCTTCCTGAATCGCGCAGCGCACCGAGCCTGAAAAACGGCGCAAGTGCGCCTGGCTGATTCCAGAAGCCGCCATTTGCACATCGGTCAAAACTTTGCAGCCGGAACGCAGCGCGCGGATTCCATCCGCGATGGCGGTTGGCGAGAAGGCAATTAATTGGGCGTATTCAAAATCCGCGCTGGCGTGAATCACGCGCTGGACAATCGGTAATTCCTGCGCTGAAAATGAATGCGCGCCCAGTTCCTCCAAAATGATGCGAAAACTTTCGGGTTCGATTTCTTCGGGTTTCATTCCTGCTCCTGTGATAAATCATATTTGCGTTCATATCCGCGCGGCGTGACCATGCGACCGTTGATGATGCGCGTGGTCGAATTGCCGATGATGACAATTGTGTCCATGCCAATTTCGAGCGCGGATAAATCGGATAGTTTCACATGCGATACTTCCTGGTCGGGACGATACGCCGCCTTGACCACGCCCACAGGCGTATCCGCCGCGCAATGTTCCAATAAAATTTTGCAAGTCCGCTCAAACGGCTCGACACGCTGACGGCTGCGCGGGTTATACAAACAGAGGACGAATCCGCCGCGCGCGGCAAATTCCACGCGGCGCAAAATATCCTCCAGCGGCGTGAGGTGGTCGCTCAAACTGACGACGGCAAAGTCGGTCATCAACGGCGCGCCAAGCAGGGACGCGGCGGAATTCAGCGCGGAAATGCCCGGCAGCACCTCGACGTGAATCGCCGCGGAGTTTTCTCCCAACACTTCGAGAACCAATCCCGCCATGCCATAAATGCCCGGGTCGCCGCTGGAGACCAACGCCACGCGCTGCCCTCCCTGAGCCAGTTCAATGGCGCGGCGCGCGCGTTCCACTTCATGCCGCATTCCGCTGCTTTCACGCTTTGCGTTTGGCGCAATGGATTCGATTTGCTTCAAGTATGTGCGATAACCGAGAATGATGTCGGCGTTTTCCAGCGCAAGCCGCGCGCCGGGCGCGAGCCAATCCAACGAGCCGGGACCAAGTCCGACGATGTAAATACTACCTGTCAT
>DZBA01000016.1:13303-20403 GCA_022729775.1 Anaerolinea thermophila
GCCACCGCAACCGTGACGTTTTGGAATTTGCGTTTTTCAACGAGAAGCGTTTGACCTCCCGCAACCCACAGCGCGGAAGGCTCCGCGACGCCCTGCACGCCGAGCGCTTTCTGGGCATACGGCGAAGGGTTGGGCAGGTTTTGAATTTTTTCGATTTGCTCCGGCGCGACGAATTTCACATTCCATTTTTTTTCACGCGCGGCTTGCAGCAAGCCCGCTTCATCCGCTTTGGCTGTGACCGTTGACAGGCACGCGACGCTTTGCAAAGACAAATTCGATTCGCGCAAGGTCGTTTCGATGGCTTCGATAATTTCTTCAGCGGGCGTGTTGCGGTTACACCCAACGCCAACCACCAAAGACGCGGGGTGATACACAACAACTTTCGCAAACGCAGACCAAATTTGCGCGGGCGGCTCGTGAATAGTAAACAAGGTCAATGCCTGCAAGTTTTTTTCTTGCGCCTTTTCCCAGGTGGGGAAAAATATTCCGTTGGGAATTTCGCCATCCATCAACTCATTTATTTTTCCATCGTGGACAATGCCAACCGCTTCGCCGTTCACCAACGCAGCCATGACCGCCGCAAGTTGACTTTTGGGATTCAACTTCCAGCCGCGCTCTTTGGCAAGCACATCCAACGCGGGGATTTTTTGCACATCACTGGCAGTGGTGATGACCGCCTGTCCGCCGGTGAATTTTGCAATTTGCGCCGCAAGATGGTTTGCGCCGCCCTCATGCCCGCTCAACAAACTGACCGCAAATTTACCGTCCGCGTCCATGACTACCACCGCCGGGTCGCTGTGTTTGTTTTTTAGCAAAGGGGCAATCTCGCGCGCGACAATTCCAGCAGCCATGATGCAGATAAGGGATTCATATTTTGTAAACGCGCTTTGCAGCACTTGACGAATCGACTCGCGGAATGGATGAATGTTGGGCTGCGCGGATTGGGAATCAAGCAACCGCTCCGGGATGTATAAATCCGCTGCGGGGAACTGAGTTAACAACTTGCGCCCCAATTGCATCGCGGGCACGGTCAGCGTCAAAATGGCTGTGCCTTTGCGCTGTGACGAAGAATCTTGAAAGCCACCGTATAAATGCGAAGCAGGCGGCGCGAGCGATTCGAGACCGGGACTGACGATGATCAAACTCTGGTGCGTGAGTTCACCGCGCTCGGCTTGCTCTGCGATGTCGGCAAGCGTTCCACGCACAATGCGCTGGTCAGACCAACTGGCGCGATACACCAACGCGATGGGCGTTTCTGCTGAATATCCAGCCGCGCGTAATTCATCCACTACTTCGCGCAGCAAGCCCGTGCTGAGAAAAATCACCAAACTGGAGCGGTGCGCCGCAAGTCCGCGCAGGTTTTCCAATTCGGGGACCGGCGTGCGCCCGGACATGCGCGTCAAGATGAGCGTTTGCGTAATATCGGGCAGGGTGTATTCCAAGCCAAGCGCGGCGGCAGCGGCAAACGCGGAACTGACCCCGGGAATGACATGATACGGGATTTGCAATTTATCGAGTTCTTTCATCTGCTCGTCAATCGCGCCATAAATGGACGGGTCGCCGGTGTGCAGGCGCGCGACTGTTTTTCCCTGCCGCGCGGATTGGGACATGAGCGCGACTTGCTGTTCGAGTTTCATGCCCGCGCTGTTATGAATTTCGGCATTGGGCGAAGCGTGCGTGAGAATCTCTGCCGATACCAAAGACCCGGCATAGAGAATCACATCCGCGCTTGAAATCAGCCGCTGACCTTTGAGGGTGATGAGTTCCGGGTCGCCGGGTCCCGCGCCGATAAAAAATACGGTTCCAATGTTTTGATTTTTCAAAATATTTTTTTCCTATTGGACTCCAGAAGTTCTACTTCTGGAATTTCTGTGTTCTATGGGAGTGGCTAAAAAGATGGGCTAGAACAAATCTTTTACCACTGAGACTCGGAGACACTGAGATTCTTTGAAGTTTTTCTCCGTGCTTCAGTGTCTCGGTGGTAAAAAAATATAGGCAAGCCCACACAATTAGACACTCCCTGTTCTATTGAAACTTCCGCAAGTAGAACTTGCGAAGTCCGGGGTTAGTGATGATGCCCATGCCCGTCATCCATCACCTGCGAGATGCCCTCGATGGCTTTATGGCGCAGCATTTCAGAAATTCCATTTTCGGCTTCAAGCAAACGCTGGACGGTGACATCAATCAAAAGCGGATGTTTGGGTCCGAGATAATTCGCGTGGATAAGTTCCATGCCCAAGCGTTGCGCGGTTTCATTTGCGGCAATGACCGTCTTTTGATGAACGATGCCGGTAAAGAGCAAAAACGGAATCACCACCACTTGTTTTGCGCCAAGTTTATAAACGCGCTCGATTCCTTCCGCGGTGGTGGGACGTGTCACGCGCTGGTATGCCACCTCTACATTTTCATAATTCCCAATTTCATACAACGCGCGCGCCACTTTTGAAACGCTGCTGTTGCTGTCCAGATCGCTGCTGCCGCCGCCCACGACAAGCACGGTTGTCTCTTCGGCAGGCTTGGCGTTGGGCGTCGCTGCCAGCGCCGCATCCACGCGGATTTTCAAAAGCTCCGCGAGTTTGATGTGAAACCCAAGCGGCGTGCTGTATTTAATCATCGTGTTTGGAAAATCTTCCTGCGCGTGATGAACGATGTGCGATATCTCCGCCTTCATGTGATACGCCGCGCCCAAAAACATCGGCACGACCAGCACTTCGCCGCCATCGCCCGCGTCCCTTGCCGCCTGCGCCAACGCAACGCTGATTTCCGGCTCGCTCAATTCGAGAAACCCCACGCGGACAGGCTGCTCGATGTGCCTTGATAACGCCTCAGCAAAAAGGTTGAATTCATCCACCGCCGCCTGCATCCGGCTTCCATGTCCAAGCAAAACAATTTCGCGCTTTGTCACATTTTCTCCTTGTTTAATTTCATCATGCGGCGCATGTGTAAACATCGAAACCAAACCCGCGCCCGGATGTTCTTCCGCGCGCCATGCAAGTTGATGCGCCAACGTGACCACATCCCCAATCACAATCACCGCCGGCGATGTGATGTCTTGCGCTTCGATGACTTCCGCGAGCGTGGAAAGGGTCGCAACCGCCAAGCGTTGATGCGAGGTCGTCCCCTGACGAATCGCGGCGGCGGGCGTGTTCGGGTCGCGCCCGGCTTCCATCAAAATCTGGCTGATGCGCCCGAAATTCTCGACGCCCATCAAAATAACCAGCGTGTGAATTTTCGATAAGTCGCGCCAGTTCGTTGTGGTTTCAAGTTTATCCGGCGACTCGTGTCCGGTCACCACCGCGAAGGATGTCGCAATGCCGCGATGCGTGACGGGAATGCCGGCATACGCCGGCGCGGCAATCGCGGAAGAAACACCAGGGACAATTTCAAACGGCAGCCCGGCTTCCATCAACGCAAGCGCTTCTTCGCCGCCGCGCCCAAACACAAACGGGTCGCCGCCTTTCAGCCGCGCAACGCATTTCCCCTGCCTTACTTTCTCGACAAGCAGCGCGTTAATTTCCTCTTGCGGAATGGCATGATGCCCGGAGTTTTTGCCCGCGAAAATCTTTTCGGCTTGCGGCGCTTCATCCAATAATTCAGACGAAATCAAACGGTCATAGATAATCACATCCGCCTGACGAATCAAGGACAATCCGCGCGCTGTGATCAAATCTGCCCTGCCCGGTCCCGCGCCAATTAAATATGCCTTACCTTTCATTTTTTCCTCCAAACCATTTTGCGATTTCATCGCGGATTTTTTTTGCGCCCGCCGGATTTGCGCCATACGCGCTGACCGCAATGAGATGTTCTTCGCCGCGATATACCGCCGGAAGATGAAAACTTGCGCGCGCGGGATCATCCGCCACGTTGCAGAGAATATTCGCGCGTTCTGATTCCTGCGCGATGTTTTGATTCACCTCGCGGACGTTGGTCGCGGCGAAAGTCAACGCCGCGCCAAAACAGTCACCGGGTTGGTATACGCGCCGCTCCCAAACAATGCGACCTTGCGCCGCCAAATCTTTTAATGGAAGGGTTGCCTGCGGGCTGATGAGAGTCACCGCTGCATCCGCAGCAAGCAGCCCGCGCGTTTTTCTTTCCGCTACCGCGCCGCCGCCAAACACAACCACGCGCCTGCCTTTCAATCGAGTTAAAACAATTGGATAATATGTTTGACCTTCCACGTATTGACTCCGATATCAAAAATCTGCCGCGCCGTTTTCGGGAAACGCGGGGTCAACCTTCCACCAAATTTTGGAGAGTCCTGTTTCTTCCAAAACACGCGGATTGTTTAACAGCTCTTTGGGCGTTCCACTAAAGGTGACGCGCCCCGCCTGCAAGACAATGACATAACTCGACCAGTATCTCACCACCGACAAACTATGCGTCGCCATCACAATTGTTTTGCCCTGTTCGTGAAAACGCTCGAAGATTTCAAAGATGGACAGACGCGCCCAGGGGTCGAGGCTGGTCATGGGTTCATCGGCAATCAAGACTTCCGGTTCCATTGCCAGCACGCCAGCCAACGCCACGCGCGCTTTTTCTCCGCCGCTCAACGCATGGGTGGGACGCTGCAATAAGTGAGTAATGCCGCAAGCCTCCGCAGCGGATTGAACGCGATGACGGACTTCATCCTCATCCAAATCCAGATTAAGCGGTCCGAAACTAATATCTTGAAATACGTTCGCGCTAAAAATTTGGTCATCGGGATTTTGAAAAGCCAACCCCACCTGCTGGCGCAATTGGCGCAGCGCTTTGCGGTCATACGCCAATGACTCACCCTTAAAAAAAACTCCGCCGGAGTTTGGGCGATACAAGCCGTTGCAATGCAAAAAGAAAGTGGATTTACCCGACCCATTGCGCCCTACCACTGCAATTTTTTCACCCTGCGGCAACTTGACGTTGAATCCCTGCAAGGCAAATTCATCATGACCGGGGTATTGAAAACAAACATCCTTGAATTCAAAAACAGGAATCATGTCACACCCCAGACGGCAAACAGGCTTGCAAATACAGCCACCCCAATCCATGCCTGATAACGACAAGGTTGATACGTTGAAGGCAGGGCGCGAAAATCACCGCCTTCGTAACCGCGAGATTCGAGCGCGAGTTGTAACCTTCGGCTGTGTTGAAAAGCGTTGATAAATAGACGACTGCCCAACAAGCCCGCGCTGTTCATCGTCCGCGCATACGAAGCCGTATATCCCAAGCGGCTGTCCTGCGCCATAAACATTATGTTGAATCTATCCAACAGAACAAAAACAAAACGATAGATTATCGCGGTCAAATCAACCAAAATTGCGGGGATGCGCCAGCGGCGCGAGAGTTCCAACAAATCCATCAGCGGCGTGGTCAGCGTGAGAAAATTCATCGCGGATGCCGCTCCCGCCGCGCGCGCGATCAACAACATCCCCTGTTGAAGTGAGGCGCGCGAGACGGAAATCCAAAACGATGCGAGCCGCCAATCCCAAAGCGATCCGACATCCCGTTTGAGACTCACGCTGAAAAAAACGCCCAGCGAAGCCAAAATCAAAAAAGCGGATTCCGCCAGCAAGACTTTTCCAAACACGCGCCAGTTCAAACGCGCCCAAAATACGGCGAGGAAATACATCCACGCGATTGTTGTTAACCCAACCAGTGGTTTGTTCAAAAGCAGGCAAAGCAGCAGCGCGCCGAAGGCAATCCCAGTTTTACAAGCTGGGTCGAGCCGGCTGATGCGGTTTTGATAAGCGTAACGGTCAATGATGCGCAATGAATATTTCCAGGAGAGCGTGTTATTTGGTCAAGGCTTGTTCTTCGCGCCCTTTTTTGCGCCCGTTCAAGAAGCCGAAAAAATAGCCGATGCCCACGCCGCCCGCTGCGGCTTGCAGGGCAAACAACATGCTTTCTGTCTCACCGCCCGGAGGCGACCACCAATTCGTGATCCATTCAGAGTTATAGGCAGGGGCAATTTGAGTCACTACTTCAGAGCCGGCGCCATCAGTCCCGCCAAATTCGCTGTCTTTAATTGTCAACAGGGGATACGCTGTCAATAGGATGATCAAAGCAAATCCCAGCACAACAACCCAGATACTGTATTTTTTTGTTTGTTCCATTTGCGCGGACATCGTTCTTATACTCCCTGCAAACCAAGTTCTTTTAATTCACTGGCGGCGCTGGATTGCAGCGCATTAAAGACCAACACCGTAAGGATGGCTTCGCTCACGGCAAGCGGAATTTGTGTCAGCGCAAAAATACCCGCAAAGGTTAACCACGAGCCCGCAAAGCCATTGAGCGGGTCCGGAAACGCCAACGCCAATTCAGTGGTTGTAATCATATAGGTGAATAAGTCTGCAACAAAGGCTGTTAATCCCACGCTCAGCCAAGTCGGCGCTTTGCCTTTCAACGGCAGCCAGACCAGAAAGTAAGCGACCAAAGGTCCGCCGATTGCCATGCTGACCGCGTTTGCGCCCAGTGTCGAGATCCCGCCATGCGCCATCAACGTCGCTTGAAGGAACAAAACAATCGTGCCTAAAATCCCCGTAACAAATGGACCGAATAACATCGTGCCAAGCGCGGTGCCAGTCGGATGACTGCTGGAACCTGTGACGCTGGGAATTTTCAACGCGCTCAAAACAAAGATGAACCCTCCCGCAAGTCCCAGTGTGATGCGCTGCTGCGGCTTTTCTGCAATGAGTTTGCGAATTTGAATAAATCCAACCAGCCAGGCAGGGATGGCAACTCCCCACCAAAAGACAGCCCACCCCAGCGGAAGGAAGCCCTCCATAATGTGCATCTCCATTGGACGCGCCAACGCGGGCTGGATGCCGAATCCCAAGAGCGCGGCAAGAGCCAGCCAGAGTGTGGACTTTATGCGATTGCGAACGCGGCGAATTTTCATACAAGCCTCCATGAAACAATGATGTTCTCAAAGCGGGGAGGCTTAAACAAAAAACTCAATACTGGGGGATTGAGCTGGAAAATCTTCGGGTTTGAACGCCGAATGCACAACCTCCCTGCTCGGGAAGGACAAACTTCAAAACATCGAGAAAGGCATTCTGGCTTCTGGTTGTTACCAGTTACAGTTGCGGCACAGCGCTGGATTTGCACCAGCTTCCACCTTTTTT
>DZBA01000244.1 GCA_022729775.1 Anaerolinea thermophila
CGTTTTCTTCATTTCCGCTCGCGACGACGTTGTTAATCGTAACGTTGGACTGCACAGTCGTCTTCCAGTTGTTTTTGATATACACGCCGCGGTTGTCGTTGTCCACCGTGTTGGACTTGCCGTTGCCGCTGGCGGTAATATTATTCGCCAAAATTACGCCCAAACTTTCTATCACCAAACCCGTTTCATAGTTATTGTTTGTGTTGATGAACCCGTTCAGCGTAACGTTCGCGGGGGCTGTAGTGGCGCACACGCCATCGGATGTTCCGCTCGAATAGGAATCGCGGCAGTTGTCCAATAACGCCCCATATCCCTTGCTGTTGTCGTTGGCATTCAAGTTGCTGACCGTAATCGCGCCAAACGATTTGATGATGATGCCGCTGCCCACGTTATCATAGGTGTTGATGCCTGCCGCTGTGACCGCTCTGGGCATCGTCGGTGACCCATTATATAACTCGACGCCATTGCCTTTGTTGCCATAAGCGGAGACATTCGCAATCGAGATGATGTCGAAGAAAGATTGCGCGACCAAGCCGCTGCCGCTGTTATCCACGCCGTTGTTGGCAAACACGTTCAAGCCCTTTATGCTGACGGCGTACCCCGATTCGATGTACACACCTTCGTCGGTGTTCATGTTTGCCGTGATGTTTTCCAGCGTCACTGCGCCGGTGGCTCTTAGCGTTGCGCCTCTCTCATCTATCCTCACCCCTCTCGCGTCCGTAAAGTCCATCAAAATGTCGCCATTGCCACTGAAGACCCCATATCCTTTCACCGTTATCGCGCCCTTCGTCCAAATCCCCGCCGCATTTCTCAGCATGTTGTCCGCATACACGCCGCCCAAAAAGTTATCTGACGCGGTAATGTTGGAAAGGGTAACCGCGCCGCCCGCTGAACTCACATCCAAGCCAAACTGATTGCCCGTCAGGACGTTCAACCCGTTCATGGTGACGGCTTTGGCAGTTTTGGCAAAACAATCGCCGGTGACTTGCCCGGCATCATCGGCAGTGCAGGCATCCAACACCGCGCCCGCTCCCCCATTCCCCATGGCGGTCACGTTGTTCGTCGTAATCGTGCCGAAGGAATAGACTTCCAATCCGCTGCCGGTGTTATCGCTGAAAAGGTTCGTCCCGCCAATGGTCACCGAGTTGAAAACAGGAGCGGTCAAAATCGCGCCAAACGTATTGTCTATGGATACGCCCACCTCGCCGTTGCCAGTTGCGACAAAATTGATAATGTTGATCGCGCCCGCTGTGTGAATCACCAAGCCGTTACCTTCATTTTCCAGAAAATGCTTATAGCCGGTCATGACGACTGTCTTGGCGGTGACAGCGGAGGAGTTATCAATAAACACACCGTCTTCCGCGTTTTCGGCGGCGACGATGTTTTTGGTGGTCACAGCCGATTTAGTGTCAATGACCAAGCCGTTGCCGCCGTTGTCAATAAATTGGCTTTCGCTAACGGTCACTGTCGCGCCGAGGTTGGTGATATATAACCCATCGCCCTCGTTGCCCTCGAATGACGAGTTATTAACAACTACATTGCCGTTTGTGCCTAACACCGCGCCGTACATCTTGCTGTCTACATTGGCGTTGACGTTGTTCTCTGATATCACATTGTTCAGGGTAATCGTGCCAATGGTATCCACATACAGCGCCACGCCGTCAGCAGGTAAGAAGGCGGGCGGGGTGGGATTGGTCGTCGCGCCGCTGACTTTGATGTTGTTGAGCGTTACCGCGCCAACCCACTTAACAATGCTCAACGAATCGCCATTGAACTCGGCGTAATCAGCGGGGTCGAGAACACCCAAGCCGTTTGCCACCCCGTTCCAGCCGCCGTTGATGGTCAGCGTGCCTTTTTGTACGCCCACATTAAACTCTGTGCCGTCGAATTTCACGTTGGCATCGAGGCTGCTGTCATAGTCATAAATCCAAATCGTGCCGCCGGTGGTAGCGCCTGTTTTCATCCAGTCAATCAAGTCCGCGAAGCTCGCTTGCACGCCAGAGCCGCCGCCAGTGGTGCAGCCAGCAGCAGAGGGCTTGCCCGCGCCGGGACACCACCACGGGTCGCTCTTGACGAGTATCTCTGCCGCTTCTTCGCTTGCCAACGGCAGGGCTTCGCCTTCGCTGTTCATGACGACCACTTCGGTATCTTGCGGCGCTTGTTCCAATATTTCTGGAAGGCTTTCTTCCGCGACTTCTTCTTCAGCAACCGGCTGGGGTTCTTCCACTACCGGCTGCGATTCCGCTTCGGGAGCCGAATCCGCTTCGGGTTGGGTTTCGCCCGCGACTTCTTCCGCAGGGGGGATTGATTCCGTTGTGGAATCTACCGGCGGCGGAACGTCATCGGCAAAAACCGGCGTAACGTTGACAACGCTTAACGCCATCATCACGAACACCGTAATCAGCAACGCCAGCGAATTCTTCTTCTTTGTTTTGCTTGCAACTTGTTTCATGGTAGCTCCTCATTTCTGTAAAGCGGGAAGTCTTGATTGGAAACTCCGCGCCCCCAACGCGGAGCCCGTTATTTGTTATGGCGTACCCGTGCAGAATACGCTCCATCTTGTATCTCCCGCGCCCCAGTTCGGGGAGAATTGATACATTCGGCAGAACCAGACCCAACTCATGGGCCAATCTACAAAGCGGAAGTCTTCCAGTAACATCGTCTGCAAGCCCGGCTGCCACGTCGCCCGCGCTGGCAGCACGAAGGGATGGTCTTTGTATGGCGTGCTTTGCCAGGTGAGCGTTCCCACCAGCAGGAATTCGGGATGCAGGCGGTCAATGTTGAACCAGCCGCCCCGCTCGAAGACCACTTTGATTTGGCTCGATGCGATCACGTAGAGCGGGGGCATCGCGTCTGTGCGCAGCGGTTCGTTCGTTATGAATGATATGTAGAGCTCGACGCGCGCTTCGGCGGGCAGGATGATGGTGCGGATGATGCCATCGCTCGTGTCTTGCGGGTCGTAGTAGAAGCTGTTCGTGCCTGTGCCGCCGTAGGTGATATCCGCGCCCGCGCCGCCGTCTATGTAGTCGTCGCCCGCGTCGCCGTAGATGATGTCATCGCCGTCTCTGCCGTACAGGTTGTCGTCGCCGCCGTTACCGTGGATGATGTTATCCGCGTCGTTGCCGATGATCGTGTCGTTGAATTCGGTGCCGTTGACGTTGGCAATGACGCCGATGATGTTGAGGATCAGCGCGGTTGCTCCGCTGCCCGCGATGACCTGTTCGCCGCTCATGTTGCTGATGTCGAGGTTCAGGGCTTGGTCGAAGAGACTGAAGTCGAGCGTGTCTTCGCCGGAGATGGTGTAGATGTACACCGTGCCATGCGCGGCTGGCTGGAAGCCGATGGTGTTTGCGCCCATGTTCGGGTGCAGTTCCATGATGGTCGGGTTGAATTCGCCGCCAATGCTCATGGTGTCGTCATCCGCGCCGCTGTTGATGATGATACTGCTCGCAACCAGCGTGCCGGAGAGCGTGATGACCGCGCCTTCCACATCGGCGTTGCCTGCTTCGAGGTCGCCGTTGAGGGTGATGGCGCCCGCTGCCTGTACCGTCGTCCCTGCCAGCAGGGTGATGTCGTCGCCGACGGTGAAGGTAATCGAGCCGCTCAGGGATTGAACCCGCGCGTTGTTCGTGATGGTCAGGTCGTCATCCGCGCCAGCCGTATCGGGGATGGTGATGAGGATGTCATTGCTGACGAAGATGTCCTGCGTGAGTACCAGCGGCTGCGCGGAGGTGATCGTCAGCGTGTCGAGCGGGCTTGTGCCGCCGATTACATCCTTGAAGGTGATTACTCCGCTCGCGTTGATGGTCAAGTCGAACGCGCCGTCTATCGCGCCTTCAAAGGTCAGGTCCGCGCCGTTCAGGGTCGCGTCGCCGAGCAGGGTGACCGCGCCGTTGTAGGTCTGGTCGCCGAGGGTGGTGACAGAGCCGTTGTTGAAATGCGCGTCGCCGTTGACGATGAAGTCTTGCAACCCAACGAGGTCCGTGTTGATGGTCGTGTCGCCGATGATCGTCAGGCTGTAGTCGTTGCAATCCAGCGGGTTGTCGAAGGTGACATTGTCGCCAATCAGGGTGGTATCCATACCAAGCGTCAACTCGACAATGGAGGTGATGCTTCCCAAAGTCAGGTTGAGGAATTCCACCGTGCCGTACAGGATGCTGCCGCCCGCGCCGAAGATTCCGCCGATGGTGGTTTCGGTCAGCGAGAGGGCATTCGACAATGTGTCCGCGTAGTCGCTCACATTGAGCGTATCTGTGCCGTCTTCGCCGTTGATGGTCAGCAGCGCCGCGATGCCGTTTGCGCTGCCATCCGCGCTGACGACGTTGATGATGTTATCGCCCGCGCCCGCGTTGATGGTCAGGGCGGCGGTGATGGCGCGAATGTTGAAGGTGTCGTTGCCTGCGCTGCCGTTCAGCGTTTGAACGACGGTCAAGCCGTTGACGTTGAAGATGTCATCGTCCGCGCCGCCATCCAACACTGCCGCGTGGCTCATGCCGTTGAGGTTGAACGTGTCGCCGCCCGCATCGCCATAGATCGAGAGCGTGCCAGCCGCGTCCGTGCCGTTGATGTTGACCACGTCCGCGCCGCCGTTCAAATGAACGATGGTGTCGTTGGGCTGTGTGCCATTGACGTTCAGCACATCCGCGCCGCTGCCGAAGTTCAGGTTCAGCGTTTCGATTGTGTTGTACAGCAGGCTGCCGCTTGCGTTGAAGATGCCCGTGAGGGAGGTCGCGGTCAGGGTCGCTGTGTTGTCTTGCGTATCGGCGGTGTCATCCACGTTGAGCGTATCCGCGCTGCCCAAGCCGGTGACGGTCAGGACTGCGTTCACGCCGTTTGCAATGACGTTCACGATGTCATCGCTCGCGTTGATGAGCGTCGCGCCGGAGATCGCATTCACATTCACTGTGTCCGCGCCGCCGTTCATGTTGACGGTGGTGCTGCCCGCGTGCGTATCGGTGATGTTCAGCACATCCGCGCCGCTGCCGAAGTTCAGGTTCAGCGTTTCGATTGTGTTGTACAGCAGACTGCCGCTTGCGTTGAAGATGCCCGTGAGGGTGGTCGCGGTGAGCGTGACGAGGTTGTCGAGCGTATCGGCGGTGTCGTTCACGTTGATCACATCCGCGCCGTTTTCGCCATTGACAGTCAGTTCCGCGCCGAGGTCAAAGATGTTGATGGTGTCGTCATCTTCGCCGCCGTTGAGGGTCTGGTCGGTTTCGAGCGCGTTGA
>DZBA01000245.1 GCA_022729775.1 Anaerolinea thermophila
TTTTTTTGTGGGATAAAAATTCTCTGGTATAATCACGCCCCGTGACTGGTCCTGTCCTATGGTGAACAGCTGTGGACATGGAGACCTGCATTAATCATCAAGAAAGGAGACAGCATACGTCATGCCACTCGCAAAAGAAGTTAAGACCAAGGCGATTGAGGATTTCCACCGCCACGATAACGACACCGGCTCCCCGGAAGTTCAGATTGCCATTCTTACCACCCGCATCACCCAGCTCACCGAGCATCTGCGCAGCAACAAACAGGATCAATCCTGCCGCCGCGGTTTGCTCAAGATGGTTGGTCAGCGCCGCCGTTTACTCGCGTACTTGCGCCAAAGCAATTACCAGAACTACCTCAGCGTAACCGACCGCTTGAAACTCCGCCGCAAATAGTAAGACCGTTAAACCCTAAAGGTCTTTGAGACCTTTAGGGTTTTTTTAGAAAAAACCGCAGTCAGGAATTGAATAGCGCGAACAACACAGGTTGTTCCCACTCTTCAGTCCCTGACCCACTGGCGGAAATTTGTACGGCGAAATTAATTTCGCCCAACAGGAGAAAAATAAATATGAAACCCGAATCAAAGCGTTATTCAACGATGGTTGGAACGCGCGAACACACTTTTGAAACCGGCAAATTAGCTGCCCAGGCGGGCGGCGCGGTTACGTTTGGCACAGGCGAATCCATCGTCTTTGCGGCTGCCACCATGGGCGGCGTGCGCGACGGTATTGACTTCTTCCCCCTCTCGGTGGATTTTGAAGAGAGAATGTACGCAGGCGGAAAAATCCCCGGCTCATTCTTCCGCCGCGAAGGGCGCGCCGGCACAGACGCGATTCTTGTCAGCCGTCTGACCGACCGTCCGCTGCGCCCGTTATTTCAACACGGAATGCGCAACGAAGTGCAAATCATTATGTACACATTCTCTTCAGATGAAGAGAACCCGCTGGATATTCTTGCGATCAACGCGGCTTCGGCTGCCATTATGATCTCGGACATTCCCTGGTCGGGACCTGTCGGCGCGGTGCGCGTGGGGCGCGTGAATGGCGAGTTTGTCATCAACCCGACCTTTGCAGAAATCGAAGCGTCTGACCTTGACCTGAGACTCGCGGGAACCAAAGAAGCGATTCTCATGGTGGAATGCGGCGCGAACGAAATCCCCGAAGATGTAATGGTTGCCGCGTTGGAGTTGGGACATCAATCCATTCAACCCATCATTGACCTGCAATTGAAAATGCAAGCCGAAATTGGCAAACCGAAAAAAGAAGCGTTCATTGAAACCGCAAACGAAGAATTACAAAAGAAAGTCTTCGACGCGGTCAACCAACGCATGAATGAACTGCTCGACAAGCCGTTGAATAAATCCGAATTTTACGGCGGCATGGATGAATTGCAAAAAGCCATCATTGCCGAGTTTTGCGTGGAAGGCGATACCACCGCGCCCACACAAAAGGATGTCAAATCCGCGTTTAGCGAAGCGGAGCATAAAATTGTCCGCGAGAGAATCCTGGGCTTGGGCAAACGTCCCGATGGACGCACGCCCACCGACATCCGCCCGATTTGGTGCGAGGTGGGACTTTCTCCGCGCGCGCATGGCACGGGACTTTTTACACGCGGCGAGACTCAAGTTTTATCCTTTGCAACGCTTGGCACATTGGGCGAAGCGCAGGAACTCGATAACCTTTCCCCGACCAAAGAAAAGCGTTACATGCATCATTACAGCTTCCCGCCTTTCTCTACGGGCGAGGTAAAAATGCTGCGCGGGCAGAGCAGGCGCGAGGTAGGTCATGGCGCGCTGGCAGAACGCGCGCTGGAGCCGGTACTCCCCGCGTCGGAATCCTTCCCGTACACGATTCGCGTTGTGTCCGAAGCGTTGTCTTCCAACGGCTCGACCTCGATGGGCTCGGTCTGCGGCTCGACCCTCGCGTTGATGGACGCCGGCGTGCCAATCAAATCTCCCGTTTCCGGCGTGGCAATGGGACTCATCACTGATGACACGGGACGTTACCAAATCCTCACCGATATTCAAGGCACCGAGGATCACCTCGGCGATATGGATTTCAAAGTTGCGGGAACTGCCGACGGCATCACCGCTTTGCAGATGGACATCAAAATCAGCGGCTTGAGCGCGCAGATGATGAAAGAAGCGCTGGAACAGGCTCGCGTGGCGCGCATGTCTATCATGGAGAAAATGCTCGCGGTCATTCCCGCAGCGCGCACAGAGTTGAAACCGCACGCGCCGCGCATCATCACCGTGAAAATCCCGGTGGATAAGATTGGCGCGTTGATCGGTCCCGGCGGAAAGAACATCCGCGCATTGCAGGAAGAGACTCATACAAAGATTGACATCGAAGAAGACGGCACTGTCTACATTGCGTCCACCGATGGCGCGGGCGCGAAGATCGCGCAAGAACGCGTTGAGTCTTTGAGCGAGTCGGTCATTGTTGGAAATATTTATACGGGCAAGGTTGTCCGCATCGAAGCGTTTGGCGCGTTTGTCAACCTGCTGCCCGGTGTGGATGGACTTGTGCATATCTCACAGCTGGCGAGCGAGCGCGTGAACACCGTCGAAGACGTGTGCGGCATGGGCGACGAGTTGACCGTGATGGTTACGGATATTGACGCGCAGGGCAAAATTCGCCTGTCACGTCAGGCTGTGTTGGAAGGCTGGTCAGCGGAAGAAGCGCGCGAGAAGGATAAGGGCGGCGGTTCTCGCGGAGGCGGCTCGCGCGGCGGTGACCGAGGCGGGCGCGGGGGTGATCGCGGCGGACGAAGCGGCGGGGACCGTGGTCGCAGCGGTGGTGGGGATCGCGGTGGACGTAAATAGAATCAACAGGACGGCGAAAGCCGTCCTGTTTTTTTGTCTCTCGAAGCGCTACTTCAAGACTTTGCTTTTAGGGATTTTTTTTCTTACATTGTTATTTATGGCAGCGGACATGAGCGAGAGTAGGAGGTTACTACAGAGGCAGGGTCAATGACATTCGAGTTGGTGTTGCCATACGTATACACACCCTTGAGTGTAATGCTTGGGGATGTTAAGTTATACCCTGTGCCATTAAAGACCAGACTCCCACAGGTGAATACAATCGCGCCTGTAGAAATGCCGTAAACTCCATCATAGCCATTCATTCTTGTCGTCACCCTCGTCAGCGAGACCGCGCCGTTCGAGCCGAAGACAAGACCGTTATAATAATTCTCGATGAATGTTCCAAAGCCTTTAAGGGTAATAGGCTTGCCGGACGGTGTATCACACGCATTCTTGCCGGAATCATACTGGCAGTTGTCTAAAATTGCGCCATTGCCATCCTGGTTGTAGTTTGCGGTCAGGTTGTTAACAGTAATCGAGCCGGTGGTGGTAATCACCAAACCATCCGAGACGTTACTGTTGAAGGTGTTGAATCCGTTCAAGGTGACAGTGGGCGCGGTGGCGGTCAAACTCCAGCTGTATACATACATGCCGCCGACGAAGAACTCTGCCGGGTCGCCGGTGGAACTTTCCTCCGCGCCGGTCTGCGTCGAGCCGTCATTCCCATTGGCAGTGATATTATTGGTGAGGATGTTGCCGTGCGTGTAAATAACCAAGCCCGTGCTTATATTGTCATTGAACACGTTGGCGCCGTTCAGGCTGTTGAGGGTGACGTTGTAATTGACTTTACCCCATCCCCATTGATTATCAATATATGCGCCGTTGCCGCCATTGCGGCGCGCAGTCAGGTTGTTGGTCAGCACCGCGCCAAGCGTTTCAATGAACAATCCTCCACTTAGGTTGTCGTTGGTCATGGCATAGCCGTTGATAGTAACCGGCTTGGCGGTCTTGTTCGAAGTGACATAGTTGCCAAATCCGTCGTCAACTTCGACGCGATTATCAATAGCCACGCCCAAGCCCCAAGGGTTGGGATTGGTATTGACATCGTAGTCGGCGCCGTTGTTATTTGCCGTGACCTTATTGACAATGACCGCGCCAAAAGTGCCTATATTCAAGCCGGTATTGAAGTTGTCATTAAAGGTATTTACGCCATTCACGGTGATACCCGGTGCGAGCGTTGGACCGCCGTCTGTATTGTTCAATACCGCGCCGAATTCGTATTCCGCATCGCCATTTCCATTTGCCGTGATATTTGAGACAGTAATCATCTTTGTGCTAAAGACTTGCAAGCCGCTGTCATAGTTTCCAGTGGTGTTGACGTAGCCTGTTAGCGTCACGGTCCCAGTGTTGCGGAACCAGTTATTATCTATCACCACGCCGTCTAATCCATTGTTGTTCGCGGTGATGTTGGCTGCGGTTATCGCGCCCAAAGATTCCACGTACAAGCCAAATCCAAAGGGGTTATCGTTGGCAATGATATAGCCTTTGACAGCGACCAGCTTTCCGGCTGAAGCGAGGTCACTACGGTAGTTGTCTAAATACGCGCCGTAGCCGCCATAGTTTCCGTTGACCGTCAAGTTGTTGACGTTAATCGCGCCGTTGGAATGGACTTCCAAGCCGTTGCCGCTGTTGCCGCTCATCGTGTTGAACAGATTGACGTTCACCGCTTGTCCCGCAACGCTGTAATAAGCGTCTTCAATATCATCATACGGGAAGTTGTCCAAATACGCGCCGTTGCCTCCATTGCCGTTGGCGGTGATGCCATTGGTGGTAATTGCGCCGTAGGTCAGCACAAACAAGCCGTCCCCATGATTATCGTTGAGTGTGCTTGCGCCATTCAAGATGACAGCCTTTGCGGCGGGCGTGAAGACATACTCACCCAGAGTGGCGTTGTAGTTCCACTTGCCGGTTCGGTTGTCAATGTAAACGCCTTCGTTGTCGTCCGCTTCGCCAAACTCGCCGTTTCCGTTCGAGGTGATGTTGTTCAGCGTGACTGTGCCGTCGGATTTGATATACAAGCCGCTGGCGCCGTTTTCGTTGAAGTAGTTGACCCCGTTAACCGTGACACTCGTGCCGCTTCCCGCGCCTACGCCCCACCAGCCGTTATATTCGGCATACAGGTTATTCAGAATGACGGGCAGCCATCCGCCCGCATACATACCATCGTCATAATTCCCGATGAAAGTTCCATAACCTGTTTGAGTCACAGATGAGCCATTTAGCATGACGCCGTCGCAAAGTGAGGCGCTTTCAATGACGTCATCGCATCCTTCTGCTGAACCATCATAGTAATCGCCGTTTTCGTTGGCGGTTAGGTTGCTGGCGGTCACCGCACCCCAACCAAGAGCGAATAATCCCG
>DZBA01000246.1 GCA_022729775.1 Anaerolinea thermophila
GGGTACTCCCGTTCTTCATTTCCTATCACCACCTGTCTGACTGTGAACTGTTACTCAATTTCTATATGTGCGCCGCGCTGTATGTGTACAGCAAAAGCCATAAGACCTATCCCGGCTTTGGGTTTTGGATGATTGCCGCAGTCCTGGTGGCTTTAACATATACGCTGCTTTTTTTGCGCGGCATCGCCCCGGACTTTTTAACCATTCCCATCGCAAACACCATTGTCATGGTCAGCGCGATTTTCCGTCTGGAAGGGATGAAGCGTTTCATCGGCAGGGACAAATTCAATTATTGGAGTTTTTGGATGCCCGCCCTGACCTTTGTCTGGTACATGTATTTTACATACGTCGAAAACAGCATTGTCATACGCAATGCCTTATTTTCCGTTTTGACATTTGGCGTCGTCCTGTGGCTGATTTACCTGCTGCGCGCCAACCCCTGGGATGAGACCAAAAACATCACCAACTTCTTCATCGCCACATTGGTAATTTACAGCGTCTTTTTGATTCTCCGCGCCGTCAACATGTTCATAGACCCAGCCAGCCGCGAGAGTTTAACCGCCAGCACGCCCATCAACAATTTTTATTTCCTATCTGTGCTGGTATCAGATATCAGTTGGAGCGCGTGCTTCATCCTGCTCAACGGTCAGCGCATGGCAATGGAAATTACCAGCCTCACGCAGCAACTGGACAAGCTCGCCTCCATTGACGGGCTGACGGGGATTTATAACCGCCGAAAATTTTTGGAATTGGGCAGCGCGGAAATGGCGCGGGCAAAACGCTATAACGACAAATTGAGTCTGGTCATGTTCGACCTCAACCTGTTCAAAGATGTCAACGATAAATATGGTCACGCCGCCGGCGACGAAGTCTTGAAACAAGTTGTAAATGTATGCCGTAGAAACCTGCGGCAGCACGATGTCCTTGGACGGTTTGGCGGGGATGAGTTCATCATCCTGCTGCCTGAGACCTCGCTCGCCCTCGCAACGGAAGTCTCGGAACGGTTGAACGAGGACATACAATCCATCTCGTTTGCGTGGAGCAGCGACATCAAAGTATCCATCAGTTATGGCGGCGCGGAACTTTCCGAGCAGGACGACAATCTCGACCAAATGATGCAGCGCGCGGATGTACTGCTGTATGAGATGAAATACAAAAAACGAAGCCAGTCCCCGTTGGTGGGGTTCATCCCCATTTGCTGACGCGCCTTGCGTCAGCGCCGAGTTCGTTTGGTAAAATAGCTGTGAAATCTTTGGATGGAGAAACCTCTTGACAGAAACCTTGAAAATCGTAATTCCAATGGCTGGTTGGGGAACGCGTATGCGTCCGCACACGTGGAGTAAACCCAAGCCACTCGTCAGCGTGGCGGGCAAAACCTCCCTCGAACATTTGCTCGATATGTTCAAAACCCTGCCCGACCCAGAGAACGCCGAATATATTTTCATCGTCGGTCCGTATCTCGGCGAGATGCAAATTCCCCCATTCATCAAAGAACATTACCCAAACCTCAAAGCACATTATGTCGTGCAGCATGAGATGAAGGGACAATCGCATGCGCTGGCGTTATCGCGCGAACATTTACAAGGTCCGATGATTATATGCTTCTCGGATACGTTAATGGAAACCGACTTCTCCTTCCTCGCGCAAGAAAAAGCCGACGGCGTGGCATGGGTGATGCCCGTCGAAGACCCGCGCCGCTTCGGGGTCGCAGAAGAAGGCGCGGATGGCTGGGTGACGCGCTTCATCGAAAAGCCGCAAAGCATGGATAACAACCTCGTTGTCGTTGGCTGCTATTACTTCAAAAGCGCAGAGAAATTACTCGCGGCGATTGATGACCAAATAGCGCGCGGCGTGATGTTGAAGAATGAATATTTCCTGACCGACGCAATTACCATCATGATAGAAAGCGGCGCGAAGGTACGCACAAATCGCATCTCCACCTGGCTGGATACGGGGACAATCGAAGCGACGCTGGATACAAACAAGGTGTTATTGGAAAAAGGCAAATATCCAAACACCCATGCAGGCAAACAAACGCAAGTGCAAGTGATCGAACCATCGTTTATTGACCCCAGCGCAGAAGTGGAAAACGCGGTCATCGGTCCCTACGCTTCGATTGGGGCAAAGTGCAAAATCAGCGACGCGGCGATCTCTGACAGCATCCTCGAAGAAGGCACACAAGTCACCCGCGCAAACATTACCCATTCGTTGATTGGAAGAAATTGTTACGTCGAAGGAAATTCAAGCAAGGCAGAAGCGTCGAAATTAAACATCGGCGATAACAGCAATATCATCATCCACCCATAGTTTGAAAGTTCAGGAGACTCGTTCCATGACTGATACAACAAATGTGTCCAAAAGAAAACTTGCGGAACGCGTGGCGGGGTTGAAGCCCAGCGGCATTCGCAAATTCTTCGACATCGTTGCGACGATGAAAGATGTCATCTCGCTGGGAATCGGCGAACCGGATTTCACAACCCCCAAGCCAATTCTCGACGCGGGTATTCGTTCCCTGCAAAAAGGGGAAACACACTATACATCCAATAACGGTAAGATTGAATTACGTCAGGGAATTGCGGATAATTTACAAAATTTGTACAACGTCAAATACGACCCCGCCAGCGAAATCCTTGCGGCGGTGGGCGTGTCAGAAGCGTTGTATTTGACCTTCACCGCGCTGCTCGAACAGGGCGATGAAGTCATCATTCCCACGCCATGCTTTGTCGCATACCAGGCGGAGGTCATTCTCGCGGGCGGCGTTCCCGTTGAAGTTCCCGCGCGTCTCGAAAATAATTTCACCGTTGACCCGGATGACATCCGCAAAGCCATCACGCCGCGCACAAAGGTCATCTTCATCGGCTATCCATCCAACCCAACGGGCGCGGTCGCCCCGCGCGAAGTGATGTTCGAAATTGGAAAAATCGCGGAAGAGCACGACCTGGTCGTCGTCTCGGATGAAATCTATGACCGCCTTGTCTACGACTTTGACCACGTTTGTTTCCCGGCGTTGAGTGACGAACTCCGCAATCGAACCATTTTGCTCGGCGGATTTTCCAAAGCATACGCCATGACCGGCTGGCGCATCGGCTATGCCTGCGGACCGAAAGACTTGATGCAGGGCTTAATGCGCATCCATCAATATACGATCATGTCCGCGCCGACTACCGCGCAAGATGCCGCCATCGAAGCGTTGAAGACCGGCGAGCCGCATGTGAAGGAAATGGTCGCGGAATATGACCGCCGCCGCAGGTTGCTCGTCGGCGGGTTGAATAAACTTGGGCTGGCAACCTTCGAACCGCGCGGCGCGTTTTACACCTTCCCCAGCATCAAAGCCAGCGGCATGGATGATGAGACCTTCGCCGAGACTCTCTTGAAAGAAGAGAAGGTCGCGGTGGTGCCGGGCAGCGCGTTCGGCGCAGGCGGCGAGGGATTCGTCCGCGCATGTTACGCGACAGAGTACAGTCAAATCGAAGAAGCGCTGCGGCGCATGGAAAGATTTATGTCGCGGCACGGGTAATGCAAAACTCCGAGTTCATGATGAACTCGGAGTTTTTTTACTTATTCGCCGCTTCCCGCCAACGACTCTAACTTCTCACGGTCCAGAAAAGCCAGTTCCACGCGGTTGATCTGGATCAATCCATCGTTGGCGAAGCGGTGCAAAGTGCGGCTGACCAGTTCGCGGGTGGTGCCGACGGTGTCTGCCATTTGGTCGAGCGTTAAATCACGCGGCGCGGGGCTGTCGCTTTGCGGGTAATGGGATAAAAGCAGACGCGCGAGTCTCCCCGCGACGGGATGAAATGCAAACCCATAAACCACTTCGCGCACGCGGCGCATGTAATTCATCAGGATATGCGAGATGTCCCAAACCGCTTCGGGGTTGCGGAGAATGATGGGGAGGATTACCTCTCTCTCCCAAAGATAGAGAACCGCGTCCTCCCGCACTTCAAGTGAGGCGGGCATGGGCAGTCCATCTATGACCGAATGTCCCCAGATGATGTCGCACGGGTTGAGTTGAAAGACAACCTGACGGCGACCTTCGGGCGAGAGCATTGCCCATTCCAGTTTTCCAGTGGAGAGGTACGCCACATGCGACCAAACCTCGCCCTGCCAGCAGACGAATTCGTTGCGCTGGTATTTTTTCTCCACCGCGCGTTCGATTAATTGCTGGCGGTCATGCTCGGTCAATTTTGAAAATACGGGGGCTTTCGAGAGGCAGTCGAAAATCTTTTGCATGTGGAACTATCCTTTGCCTTGTTTGGCAAGATCAGACAAACCCGAACGGTTTGATATGGTGAACTCAGTGCGGTTGACCTGAATCAAGCCCGCGTTGGAAAAACGATGCAGGAAGCGGCAAACCACTTCGCGCGTGCTGCCGACGTGCGCCGCCATTTCATCCAGAGTCAACGTGCGGGCGACGGGTTCGCTTTCCGCGCCTTGAAAATGTTCCAACAGCAGGTTTGCAAGCCGCCCCGCGACGGGTTGAAAGGCGAGACCTTGCATGATTTCGCTGGCGTGTAACATACGGATTGCCATCAGGCGCGAAAGTTCCCAAGAGACTTTCCCATGCTCCAAAAGAAACGGCTGGATTTGCTCGCGCTGCCAGATGTAGAGCGAGCAGCCTTCGCGAGTTTCCAGCGTGACGGGCATGGGCGCGTCTTCAATGAAGAAGGACAGCCCCCAAAAAATTTCGCCGCGATTGAACGTTGCCACATGCAAATTGCGTCCCTCGCTGGATTCTTTGACTGCGTCCACCGCGCCTTCTTCCACGATAAAGAGGTGTGACCATAATTCGCCATAGAGGATGATGGTTTCATTCTTTTTGTATTTTCGGCGCATGGCTGCGCTTGCAAGCTCGCCAATCTCCCTATCGGACAGGCTGGCGAAGACTTCGTTTTCTTTGAGCAATTGAAAAAGTGGGGGCATGGTTTTCCGCGTAATCGGTTTGAATTTATAAAAAGACAAAGACGCGCAACAGTCTTTATGATATTTTATATGAGAAATTTTCCTGCGTTTAGCAGGCACATTATATCAATAAGCGCCGAAAACTCCCCATTCCACCGGCGCAAGGAGAATCCCTATGTCAACTGAAACAACCAAAACCCAACGCCTGATTATGGCAGTTGTGGCTGTAATTGGCGGGCTGTATTTGATGTTGCTCGCCCCGACCCAGGCGATGCAGACCCTGAAGATTGCCCTCGACCA
>DZBA01000247.1 GCA_022729775.1 Anaerolinea thermophila
CGCGGCAGCAGGTTGATGATGGTGGTCTTGCCCGCGCCCGTCGGTCCGACAATCGCAAAGGTTTGACCGGGCTGGGCGGTAAACGAAACACCCTTCAAAACAGGCACGCCGTCTTCATATTCGTGGGAGACATTCTCGAACTCGACAAGACCTTTGATTTCCTTCATTTCCTTCGCGGCAGGTTTATCCGTCACCGCGGGCTTTTCATCGAGGATGGTGAAGATTCGTTCCGCGCCTGCAATCGCGTTTTGGATGTTCGTCCACAGCACCGCGATTTGTTGAATCGGCTGGTTGAAACGCTGGACATAGGTAAGGAAGGTCACAATCAAACCGAGCGTGACCGTTGTTCCCATCAGGGTTTTGTCTTGCAGCAGGTACCATCCGCCTACGCCTGTGACAATTGCCAGCGAGACATACGACAACGCTTCGAGAGTCGGCGCGAGCGCGGAGGTGTACGCCACCGCGCGGACATTCGCGTCGCGGTTTGCCGCGTTGACTTCCTTGAAGTTTTCGATGTTCTCATCCGCTCGGTTGAAGGCTTGCGCCTCGCGCACCGCCGCGATGGATTCCTGCAACTCCGCGTTGACGTTGCCAATCTCTTCGCGCGATTTACGAAACGCCTTGCGCGCCTGATCAGAGAAGTACAACGTCGCGGCAAACATCAGCGGCGCGACCATCAACGCCAGCAGCGCAAAAGGCAGGTTGGCGGTAATCATGTTATATGAAACCCACACCAGCAAAAGGATGCCGCTAAAGACGTTGACCAGCGCGAACGAAAAAGCCTGCTCGATGGCGGATGTGTCATTGGTGATGCGGCTCATCAAATCACCCGCTTCATGTTCGGCGTAATAACTGAGCGAAAGGCGATGCAGCTGCTCGAAGACTTCCACGCGCATTTGGCGCAACACATGCTGACCTGTCCACGCCATGACGAAGAAAGTCATGCCGTTAAGTAACGAGCCAGAGACAAACAACACGATGATGAAAATAATCAAACGCACCAAGCCTTCGATGCGCTGGTCATTTGTTAAGGTTGCGGGGTCAGCAAGGTCGTACCCGCCTATAGAATAAATTTTGTGATACAGGGCTTGCCTGCCCGTCAGCGTGGATGGGTCAGCGGCAAGCCAGCAGGTAGATTCAGCAGGGGCGAGAAAACAATCTGTCGCCTGCCCGATCAATTCGGGGTTGGTTACTTGCGTCCATGTGGCTGTGATAACAAACGCCACAGCCAAAACCAGCATAAGCCAAAACCGTCCAAAATATTTTCCAAGCCTCGACAACGTTTCGCTGATATTCTTCGGCTTGATGGTTTGTTCTTTCAAAAATTCGCCTGCGCGTCCGTGCATCATAAGGAAGCCTCTTTTTCAACACGAAGGACACGAAGTACGCAAAGGGGGAAAACGGAAAAGGATTTTGAATTTTCCTTCGTGACCTCACCAGCACTGCACCAAACGCAGTGCGGTGCAAGTGTTGTGTCCTTTGTGTTTAAATATTTTTTAATTTGCATGTTCATGACTCAAAATCTGCGAAGTGTAAATTTCCGCGTAAATCGGATCGTTCTCCAACAGGTCGCTATGTTTGCCGATGGCGACGACCTTGCCTTTTTCGAGGACGAGAATCTTATCCGCGTTCATCACGGTGCTGATGCGCTGCGCGATGACAAAGGACGTGCGTCCCTTCATCAACACATCCAGCGCGGATTGAATCGCGGCTTCGGTGTTCAGGTCCACGCTCGAAGTGGAATCATCGAGGATGAGAATGCGCGGGTTGAGCAGCAGGGCGCGCGCAATTGCCACGCGCTGTTTTTGTCCGCCTGAGAGGGTTTGTCCGCGCTCGCCGACGTGCGTGTTATATCCATCGGGGAAGGAGAGGATGAAATCGTGCGCCTGCGCGGCTTTTGCAGCGGATTCGATTTCTTCCTGCGTGGCATCGGGTTTGCCAAAGGCGATATTCTCGCGGATGCTGCCGCTGAACAGGGTCGTTTCCTGCAACACGATTCCGATTTGCGAACGGAGCGACTCAAGCGTCACATCGCGCAGGTCGTGACCGTCAATGGTGATGCGTCCTTCGGTGGGATCATAAAAGCGCGGCAGCAGGTTGATGATGGTGGTCTTGCCCGAACCCGTCGCGCCGAGCAATGCAACGGTCTCGCCCGCTTTGGCTTCAAAGGTCACCTCTGAAAGCACAGGTTCGCCGCCGCCAAAATAGCGGAAGGTGACTTTTTCAAATTTCACGTCACCGCTCACAGCAGGGAGTTTCGCCGCGTTTGGTTTATCGGTGATGTCATTCTTCGCGTCGAGGATTTCAAAGATGCGATCAGCGGATGCGGACGCCTGTCCGAACTGCGTGATAATCATCCCCATCATCATGATCGGCATGAAGAGATACATCAAGTACATGGAGAACTGCTGCCACTCGCCAATCGTAAGCGTATCTACAATGATGGCTTTTCCGCCTACAAAAAGAATCGCGGCTTGACCGAGATTGGCGATCATAAACACCAGCGGGAACAAAAATGTGAACAGGCGCGAGAGTCGAATCTGCTGTTCCATCGTGTCGTCCGCGCGCGCTTTGAATTTATCCTGCTGCTGCTTCTCGCGCGTAAACGCTTTGATGACTTTTACGCCCGCGAGGTTTTCCTGCAAGACCGTATTCAGCGCGGAAAGTTTCTGCTGCACTTCCGCAAACATGGGACGGCTTTTGCCCGCGAAGAACGCAAACAAAACCAATGCAATCGGCAAAATCGGCATGACCGACCACGCCAGCGAAACGTTGGTTGCAAACAGAATAATGATGGTGCCAATTAAAATAATCGCCGCGCCGACCAGCTGCAAAAGTCCCTGACCGATAAAGAGGCGGACTTTTTCCACGTCATCGGTGGCGCGAATCATCAACTGCCCCGTTTGATTCTTGTCGTGATATGAAAACGAAAGCGTCTGGATTTTTGCATATAAATCATTACGCAAATCATACGCCACAGATTGCGAGTTTTTCTCAGCCCAGTAGGCTTGCAAAAAGGCGAAGACGCCGCGCAAGATGGCAAATGCAAAAATTCCCATCACCGCGCCAATCAACAGGTTTGGGGTTTTATTCACCACCGCGTTGATGATGAGTCCCACCGTAAACGGCACAATGATTTGCGCGAGCGTGGCAATAATCAAAAATACATAAGGGAGCGCGGCTTGACGTTTGTAATTGGTCAAATACTTAATCGCGCGTCCCATGCCGCCTTTGGATTTTTTCTTTTCGCGGCGTTGGGTCATTCTACGTACATGAGTTTGTTCCATAGATTTCCTCTAGTCAGCGTGTATGCGACATTTACATGTCTCACGTATATTTAGCAAGAATATCGAACATATCCAATACTTGCTCACGTTCTTCTTCATTCATATTGTGTAGAATTTCTTCCATCCGATTATATTGACGTTGATTTCCCTCTTCAATAAACGCCGTTCCCTGGGACGTAAGAGTCAATTGTTTCATGCGGCGATTTTCAGGGTACTCTGTTCGGTTTACCAGTCCAGATCGGACAAGAGTATCTATCAACTGGCTTGTAGCGGCAGCAGTAATCTTTAAACGCTCGCTTACAAGAGCTATATTACAGGGCTCTTGATAATACAATTCCTGTAATACGTATACTTGCGCCATCGAGAGATTCTTCGATCTGGCAATTTTTCCCCAATCTCGCATGGCAGTATCCGTAAAAATATCCACGACTGAACCCAACTTAATGTCGATTTCAGACAAATTGCTTTTATGCTGGCTTATCACCTTGCACAGATTATCTAAATGGTCTGCATGGTTTATATTACCCGCGCGTATGGGAGTTTCATAAATTTCCCCATCATTTGGGAATACGCATTCAATGAGCAAATTGAAAAGACGAGCGTCGTCAGTAAATTGGCGATATTGTTCAAACATGCCCAGAAAATCAGCCATTGGATATTGGTTTTCTGGATATTCCTTAAGGCGAGTTACCCATAATTCAAAGGCTTTAAACGCAAGCGGAAGAATTTTCATATCCATTTTCCCCTCGCTTGCCCTCTGGTGATTGTGATCGTGAATGCTGTCAAAAATTCGCTCGGACGTTTTGGGCGAAACAAACACACAAAAACACTGCTTTTCAGGGTTTTTGACTTTTATCTCTTTCAAATGACTGCGAATCGGTTGAAACTCACGATCTTGTCCCGCGCTTTTTGATTTTGTGACCTCAAAAATTAAGACATAATTATCGTTGAATGCAACGATATCCGCTTTTCCTCCTGGCGCATGACTATTCCATGCGCCATTGTGAATCACAGAGAATCCGCGCTTGTTCAGCGCAGATTTTAGATCTTCTATGATAGTTTGTTCCAACTGCGTATGGGCGTCCAGCGAAATATACCGCGACATGCTACCTCTATAATTACACGGTCATTGTATCATTACAGATTCATGGATAGCGTTAGATGTGTGTTAGAAAATTTCCGTCTTAAACGATACAGCCACCCTGAGGTGACTGTATCTTCTTTGCATTCCGTTACACTGTTTGCTTGTAAGCTTGTTCAATTAAATCCATAACAGCATTTAGGCTTGACACATCAGAAAAATTAGTTTCTACAGTGCCAGTTCCGTGATGTCCAATTTTGGAAACATCGCGGCTTATATTGCCGGGGTCGTTCAGTTCTGCATAAGGTATATCAAGCCAGATTCGCAATTTGTTCACCTGAATTTGAATTTCGCAGAAATTCTTGCCGTGTTTGTAACTCAAGTAAATTTTATTTGGCTTCTCGATAATATCACCTTCGCTGTTTAGAGCGAAAATTCTTTCTCGGAGCAATTCAAAAAGCGCTTGTGTTTCTTTTGGCTTTTCGCTTACGTGATATTCCAAAGTGTAAATGACTTGCTCTATCTCTTCAGCATTATCCTCGCTGGTTTTTTCTTTGGTTTGCGTTTTTTCTTTCTTGACTGGCTTTTGGCTTACAGTCGCAAAGATGGATTCTAAAAACAGGAAATCACTTCCGTATTTCCTGTATGTCCATAGTTGAATATTTGCGCCGATGCGATTGACAGCATATTTATCATATTCCGAAAAACTTTCGGCAACCAAAATGAGGCGGGGACTTGACCAATCTATTTCAATATCCTTACCCCATCAGTCACAAGTTAAGCATTTTGAGGTTATGTCAAGTGGCAAATTCGGGCA
>DZBA01000248.1 GCA_022729775.1 Anaerolinea thermophila
GGTGATCGCTTTGATGATTGCCATCGGCGCGGCTTCGTACTTCCTGCGCGATATGGTCACGCTCGGAAGCGGCTTGTACCGCGTGGGCGTGTTCGGCGACGTGCCGCCCATTACCGACACGCGCTTTGCCGTCCTTGAAGTTGAATCGTCCGAAGAGGGAAACGCCCTGCTCGCGCAAAAAAAACTGGATGTGTTCATTGACGGCGCGCGGGTCAACTTCCGCGAAGACGATAAGTCACAGTACGCGGTGAAATCCCTCAAGCAGTATCTCGAAAAACAGGAACTGGTGCGCGTGGGAAATTCATACGAATACGACCTCGCGTTTCCCTTGCGGGTTGGGATTAATTACCTGCCGCTTGTGAGACCCGTCCTGCCCCCGAACAACGACAACACGCCGCAGGAAATTCCGCCCGTTGATAAACCCAAAGAAGTCATCATCCCCTCGTTGACGCCGCCGCCCGCGCCTTTCGCGCAGGTCTTGGTCGCGCTGCTGTTCATCATGCCAATCACCTTCATCAGCATCTTTTTCACCAGCAGTTTCATGGATGAAAAACTTAACCGCCGCCTGACCATTTTGCTTTCCGCGCCCGTCACGCCGTTTCAAATCATCTTTGGCAAAATGCTGCCTTATGCCATCTTTGCTCTGGTCGGCGTTGCGGTGATTGCCTACACTACTGGCGGAAGAATCGGACTCTCGCTTGCCATCTTTGCGCCGACGATTCTTTTTATCTTTGCCATTTATTTGATGGTTCCGCTTTTTTATCGCACCTTCAAAGATACAACCTTTATCGCGATGTTCGTGACGACGATGACCACCGCGTATCTCGTCTTTCCCGCGATGTTTACCAACGCGAACGATGTTTCGTATGTGTCGCCATTAACGCTTGCTGTCAAAATGTATCGCAACGAAGCCTTTGGTTGGCGCGAATATTTATTTCCTTCGATTCCAATGGCGGGCATTTTTATCTTCGCCATGTTTGCGGGGACACGCCTGCTCAACGAAGAATTTTTGATGGGCTACAAGCCCATTACGCAAAAACTCAAAGACGCAATTTACTTGATGATGGCGCACAGCAAGCCATACATTGCCGTCCCGTTGTGGAGTTTGCTCACCATTCCCGCCGTGTATATGACTCAGGTGGTCTTCCTCGCGTTTGCGACCAACCTTCCTTTTCGAATAATTCTCGGCGCGGTGTTGTTCGGCTCCGCGCTGGTGGAGGAAATCGTCAAGTCGGTGGGAATCATCGCGCTGGCGGAACATCGCGTGGTCACGCGCGCGCGCGATATTTTCGGGCTGGCGTTTCTCTCCGCGCTGGGGTTTCTCATTGGCGAAAAGTTACTTGTCGCCATTTCAATCAGCATGGTTTCGGATGCGCGTGTTGCGGGCGCGTTGTTTGGCGCGGGACTGCTGCTGCTCGTCCCGTTGTTCGCGCATTTTATTTTTACATCCATCGCCGCCATCTTAACGACAAAGTTGAAATTCCCTTATTGGTTGTCCTTGCTGATTGCGTCGGTGATTCACTTTATCTATAACTTTATGATATTGAGAGGGACATCATGAATCCTTTCCTTGCCGTTGTCAAAAAAGAAGTTGGTTCTGTGCTGCGCGATGGGACAATCATCATCGCGGTTTTGATTCAACTCTTCATCGCGTCATTCTCATCCGCGCTGTTGTTGGGGATGTTGTCCCTCTACGATGCGGATACGATTATGAAATTCGGCGGCGCGGGAATCAAAATTGGCATAGTCGCTCCCCCGGATGATTCGCTCGGCGCGATGATGAGTGATCGCGGATTGAGCGTTTTTTATTACAACTCACTTGCCGAAGCGCAGGACGCCATCTACTTGCGGCAAATTACCGCGATTGTGGTTGTCCCCGAAAACGTGAATGAACTTTCAGAAATTCAACTCTACCTGCCCGATTCAGATACATTCAGTTCGTTGATTCGGATGGTGGTTCAAGAGCCGCTCAAACAATATGAAAATTATTTGCGCAAAACAAATGGGATTGACGTGCGTTACGAGAATTTACAAGGCAAGCCCGCGACCTCGTTCGAATTTGTGTACTCGGTCTTAATTCCGCTGTTGATGTTCTTTCCCGCCTTCGTTGCCGGCAGCATGACCATTGACTCGCTCTCTGAAGAAGTGGAGAACAATACGCTGCAAACGCTTCTTTCCGCGCCGTTGAGCGTCAACGGGATGATTGGGGCAAAAATCACCGCCGCTGTGATCGTCGCCATCACGCAATGCCTCGCGTGGATTTTCCTGCTCCGCGCAAACGGGACGGTTATCTCAAATCTACCCTGGGTCATTTTGCTTGCTTTGATTATCGCCGCGCTGACGGCTTCTTTCGCCGCATTTGGCACGGTCTTCTTCAAAGACCGTGAACGCTCGCAATTTGTATACTCTTTGGCATTGCTGGCTGTGACCGCCCTTGGCTCTTTGTTCAATCTTTCGCCCATTACGGTCATGTCCCGCCTTGCGGTGGGCGACCCATACACAAACGGTTGGAACGTGGCGGTGTTTGCCGCCCTTTTGGGAACAGTGTGGCTGGCGTTGTGGAAGACATCAAGAAGATTGATGGTATGAAAAATGTCAAATCAAATGAGAGTAAAAAATATAACAAACGAATCGAGAGGTTGAAATGAAAAAATTTATGAGCGTTATCATCTTTGTGGGGATGTTATTAAGCGCGTGTAATTTACCCGTTGCGCAAAAAGCTACAGAAACGCCCACGCCAACGGCGGTCATCCCGACGGGGACAGCGACTCTTGTTCCCACAGAGACCGCACCCGCCGCATCCGCAACGCCGGAGTTTGCGCCGTTCTGCGACCCGGACGCGGTCAGCGTGGCGCCGCCCGCGCAATGTCAAATGCCCATTGCCAAAGAAAGCAGCATATTCTGCTCGAAGAAAAAGCCATACAATTTATTGCTCATCAATAAAAACGCGCTGTTTGAAGTGCAAACGGAGGGCTTTCGCTGTATTGCCGAAGGCATGAAAGATGGGAAGAAAATCGTAACCTGCACAGGCACAATGGCGGCTTCATTTGAAGTCACAGTATGCGACCCAACCTGCGCCGCGCCCACTGTCCCAGCGGAAATAACAACATGCCCCGATGGTTATTACTTCAATAACCTTCAGGGCTGTTGTATGCAAGGCTTACAGCAAGTCAACCAAAACTGCGTAACGCTGAAACTCACCACCACCAGTTGCAAAGTGGATTGCAGCATCTATCCCAAAAAAGCGACCTGTAACCAACATTCCGACACATGCTATTGGAGCGCGGAAGATAACTCGTGCGAATTAAGAAAATAACCGATTTATCTTTTACGCCAAAACATCAAACCCACAAGCAGGGATAACGGCAAAAGCGCTCCCGCGCATGAAAAAGGCGGGCGCGCTTTTTGTTCCTGCGGCGCGGATTCTGATTCCTGCGCGGGTTGAGTCGCTTCGGGCGCAGGCGCGGAAGAATCGGTCAACGAAAGGTCATCCACCCAAAACGAACCCGCGTTCAAAACATCGCTCGAACCAATACCAAACGCTATGCCAACAATTTGATTTGGCTTATCGAAAATCGCGCCAGCATTATCTTCCCAACTTGCGCGCGTAAAGTCTGACCACAGAATCGTAACTGGGGCGTAACCGCTCGCGCATTCTGTGGGCGCATTGACCGTGTAAAGATACGTCTCTTGCGCGTCGCGGCTGCCCGCGTAAAGGTCTATGTCAAAGACAACGCCAGCCTGCGCCGCATGGACGTAAAATGTCAAGCCTTTGCTTGCGCCCCAATCTTGAATCGATTCAGGAAAGTGCGCGCATGTCCCCCACCCGGCGGGCGCGATGCTGTACTCGATGAGCAACGCGCGCGAGCCGCTGCGTGTCGGTCCTGTTTGCGCGGAGCATTTCATCGTGGTGTCGGCGGTTTCCCCCGAAAACGGCTCCCAGAGTCGCGCGTCTGATTCAAAATCGTCGAGCAGACTCACAAGCGCGGGAGAAGAAGGCGCGGAGGCTTCGGGCGCGGATTCGCTTTGCGCGGAGGGAATCTCTGCGGGCGGAGGTTGAGTCGGCGCGCCCGCTTTCCATCTATGATAGAAAACGTTCAGCAGCGGAATAAATTCTTCCGTCGCTTTTTGGCTGCCCTGCGCGGACGGATGGTCGTCGCCTGATGGATAATGCAGCGTATTGCTGCCAGCCGCGATATATTCAACACCGCCGTTGTAGCGATGATGCGCGTCGGGGCTGGTGAGAATGTTATAAAAATCAAAGACCGCGACGTTATTCAATGCGTAACCATTCTCGCGCAGCCAATCGTTCAACAACCACGTATTGAACGCGCGCGCGTTTGCGGCGTATGTCCCATCGCTCAACGGCGGCGCGGTGATGACAACAAAAAGTTTATCGGGGCGCGTGGCAAAATATTTCAAAATTTCATTGTAAACATATTTCGCGCCGGCAACCGAAAGTTCTTCATACGTTCCCGCCGCGTCGGTTGGGCTTCCAGCCAATTCGGAATTTGGGAAGCATGACTTGAACATGATGATTTCATTTTCACCGCCGGGGTCAGAAAGCGCGCGCGTATATGATGAGTGCTGCCCGTTCTCGTTGAACAACGCGGATGTGTATGTGGGCGTGTTTTCGCTTGCAAACCATTCCACCCAATTTGGGATGTCGGTACGGTCACCGATGGCTTCGGGTCCCCAACCATAATTGGTATCGCTGACAAAGTAATTATTTTCCCCAAGCGTCCTGCCCAAATTTCCATAGCCATCGGTCAACCAGTTTTCCCCCGTCGAGTGATGAATGAAGACAAGTTTGACAATCTGCTCAGGCGGGTCAGCGTTATCAGATTGCGGAAGCGGCGCGGGCGTTGAAGTGAACGCGCTCAAAAACAAAGCAACCAAAAGAAAAAAACTCAAGCCAATTCGATATTTGGTGTTCATAGCAACCTCCGTTTTTATAATCATTATAGCATCACTCACAAGTTATTCTCTACCGGACAAGATTAAAAATCCTGTTGGTTTTGTATCCAAATGGATTTCGAAAACGCCTGTAAAACATGAAAATTCCACTTTTGACCGAGTTTCTGTAAGTTTCCTGAGTAAACTTGTGTAAACAATTTATTTTGTCCGGTAGAGAAACAAGTTAAGGTTTCAAGTCTCATGTCAAGGGCATTTTCA